>CALLKH010000613.1 GCA_938008425.1 uncultured Planctomycetaceae bacterium
GCAACTCCGCGCCCCGGTCAGAATCATCATGACCGGGAAGACGAACGCACAGCCCATCCAGAACACGCGCATCCACTTGGTCGGATCGCGCAGGAGCAGATAGACCGCGAAGAAAAACCCGCCCGCCAGAAACTCGGCGAAGTCATTCGGATTGATGTCGGAGGCGTTTGTTCCCTCCAGCGTCAAGCGGCTGGCGACGCCCGACGCACGCGCAATTCGCGCCAGTCCGCCCGTGAAGTACAGGCGCAACACAACCACGAGCATGCCCGCGACGTAGCATCGCATCGGCCAGATGAAATCACGCTTGTAGGCCACCGCATTCCAGATCGCCATGCCCCAGATGCAGAGCTGCAGGATTGTCAGCGAGCCGATGAAGGCGAATCGGTGGTTCGGCGCCCAGATGGACGATGTCGTCGCCAGGGCGGACAAGAGAAACATCGGCAACAGCGGCGAGCCCTTGATGGAAAGTCCGTTGCTCAGAAATCGACAGTGAAAAAGAATGCCCAGCGCCGCCATGCCACCCACCGCACGATCAGCAGTGAACCAGCCCTGAAAATTGACCGAGCCTGAAAGCGGCAGAACCATGGCGATGCAGGAGAGCGCGAACACCGGACTGGCGACGATTCCAATGGTCGTGGGAATCGCCATGACAACGATGCCGATGATGACGAGCTTGGCGAAAACAGCCAGACCGATGCCAAGCGCCAGACAGAAAAGCCATACGGCAATGAACAGAACCCATCCGCCGCTCAACGGCGGGCGCACGGGTTCAATTGAGTCGACTTCAAACTCAGGATTGGCGCCGTCGGCGTACAAAGGGGCGGATTCCTGTAGGTGACGGGATTAAGGTGCGGCGGTTTGCGCGACTCAACCGCCCGCGACTTACCATCATTTCTCTGACACGCGTATTCTATTCTATACCCTCTCGTCTATCGGCGGGTTCGCAAGGGGAGGTTTGAACAATCACCCCGCCCGGAATCTCCCGCAACCCGCGGCGTCACGGGGCTTTGTAATCCGGCAGGATCAGTGAAAGGGAGGCGGATTCCGAGCCACCACAGCAATTCCCGCCGCGCGGCACGCTTACTTTGCGCGACGGGGTCTGATGGCGACCGGCCGTGCCCTTTAGATCTCAGACGACTCACCGGCCGACGAAGCTGGGGCGCGGCGGCGACTGATCCAGGTGATGGGGGCCAGGATGAGCCGTTTCTCGTCCGGGTTCAGGAAGCCGCTTATCCACGAGATGACCAACATGAGAATCGCGAACACAAAGCCACGGATGACGAACATCGCCGCCAGGGAGAAAGTCAGCGACATCGTTGGGAAGCTCGGCGTTGGAACAAACTGGGTGATGGCCGACGCCGCGAGGGCGAGGAGCAGCATCCGCGACAGTTCACCCCATCGCATGATGTCACCCGCCGGAACCCCCGTCTTGGCGCAGACTCGCCGCAGAAGCAAGGCGGCCGTCGCCATGATCGCGAAGAACGTTCCAATGCTGGGGGCCATGAATGAGAACAGGCCGCCGCCGCCGGCGAAAATCAGCACGGTGCTCAGAATCACGTTCAAGACCATCGATATCGCCGCGATCACCGCGATCGAACGTGTGTCGCCCGCCGCCCGAAGGAGTGACGCGTAGAGCGTCACGCGAATCGGCAGGATCATCAGATAGACCAGGAATGGCCATGTCGCTTCGGCGTATTCAATCCCGTAGAGCATGACCATGAACTCACCGGGCATCGAAAGCAGAAATGCGAAGGCCGTCAGAATGACGAAACTGCACTTCCGGGCAGCTTCCTGCCATATGGCAATCGCCTCGCGAAGCTTTCCGGCATGAACGAGCGAGACGAGATTCGGCATGATGGCGCTTGTCACGCTGCTGGTGACGATGACCACCACCGGCAGTTCCATCGCGCCGTTGGAATATACGCCGTACAACGCCGCGTCCTTGAAGTAATTGACGATCAGCAGTTTGTCGTACTGAATGTTCAGCACGCCCACGAGCGCCGTGGCGAAGAGGGGCAGGCAGTATGAAAGCTGGCCGCGAACAAGTGATTTGTCGAACTTGATCGGGGCGGCCGGCGTCAGGCGGATCATGTCGATGATGGCGGTCGTCGTCACCAGGGCGCTGATGCCGACCATCGCCCAGACCACGTTTGTCAACGACGCGCCGGTGGCGAACGCCGCGACGGTCGCGATCACCCGTCCCACCGAAGCCACCAAACTATAGACCGAGGCCCGAATGACCCGATCGACGCTGATCATAAAGGTCGGAGCGAGAATCAGGATTTTCTCGGTCAGCGGGTAGAGGGCCATCACCCGAAGAGGCGTGACGAGATCTGGATTGCTGAACTGCTCCGCGATCAGGCCCGCTCCGAAGAAGATGACAAGCGCGCTGACCGCGGATGCAAAAAGCCCAAAGAGCGTGGTCTGGACTGCAAGCGACCGAAGTTCGAGGCCGCTGATCTTCGGAACGTAGTAAAACAGGCTCGCCTCGAGCTGAAGCGAGAGCAGCGAGCTGACGGTGGTGAAAACGAGAATGAGCTGGCGATAGGTGCCAAAGACTTCCTGATCGACAATACGAACCAGAATAATGGCCAGCGCGATGGTGGACGCCTGAGCCAGCGCCTTGCTGAACATGATGACGATGGATCGCGTCTGAATTCGCATGCCGTGAGCGAACGACCTCCAAAGGGGGCACATCTTAAGCGCGAAGAATCACATCGGGATACATCGGACGATTAAAGACCCGGCGCAGACAATCCTCGCACACGTCGGCTTCTCTCGCGGCGGGCAGGCGGGCGGAATGAGTTCGGGCTGCCGGTAGGCTCCCGCAGATCGAACGACCGTCTTGTTTCAACAAAAACGCCCCGAATCTCCTACGAGACCCGGGGCGGTATGTTTGTTCCAAACTGACGAATGGAGCCTGACCGACCGTCCTGCGGCCTTCATCACGTCCGACGCAGTCGCGAACGGTCCGCCTCGCCCTTTTCGGCCACGCCACGGGCGGCTTCGACGTAAACACGATCCGCCGGGATTTCGAACTCATCCCGGAGCTGGGAAATGACCTTTGAAAGAGTCTTGGCCTGCCGCTCAGTCACCTTCGCGTCGGCATGGAGGCAGGTCAGCAGGATATGAATGGTTCGGGGTGAGCTTCGCTCATCCTGACCGGCCTTCCAGGCGTAGCTCTGGTAGAGCCGGCCGCCGTCGTCGATCCGATAATGAAAAAAACCGCGGGAGGCATCGTCCGTTTCGGCTCGGACCGAAATCTGGGTCCACTGCCTGGACCCGGCGGCTGTACTGCGAAGCGGCGTGACCGGAGAAAAGCGGGCCAGCCAGAAGAGAATGGTTGTACCGGCACTCATGGCAAGCACGAGAGCGATGAGTGTCCGGTAGTGTCGATACTGGTTCCGCGCCGTCATCGCCCGCATATTGCTTGGTCCGTACTCTGGGTCCCGTCTGGGAGCTGTCCTAATCAGGCTTCGAGATAAAAAATCTATCGGCGAGTTCCGCCGTTACAGATTGCAAAATCCGCCAAAAATCCATCAGGTCCAAAACGACGTCAGAGCTTCGCACCCTAACGAAAGACGCCCGTCGTCGACGTCGATGCGCCACTGTCCGACGGAATCCCTCCCCAGTCATCTGCATCAGGCCGTCGACCGTCGAACCAGTCTTCACGCCTCTTCGCATCGCCGGTCATCGACGGCATTAGTCTCCCTTTGAACAGCCTCCGCTCCTGGCGGGAGACCTCTCATCTCCTGATGCCTGGCAGCGGCAGAAACTCCATCCACCCATCCCCTCATCGAGCCGTGATCGTCACACTTCCTGCTCATCAGCCGGGCGAACGGCCGGAGTTCCATTCGCGCCCCTTCGTCGGATCGGACCATCACGGTTCAGGACAATCCAACGTGTACGATGCAGCGATTTCGGACTTGCAAATCGGTCGCGTCGACGTCTTAACCGCGCGACGTCCCGATACCGGCAAACGTCCTGCAAACTCATTGCTGAACACCGGCCAGGGCAGCCCGTGCCGAGCGCTTCTATGACCAGTCATGGAGGAGAAGTACGCCGTTCTGGATTGAATCAGCCGCCTCAGCCCGAACACTAAATCGGGCGAGGCCTGACAATCGGCGCGGAAGAGATCGTCACGATCCATCGCTTTCCTGATCGACGCGCCCTCCATGGCTGCCGCGAATTATACCAATGGTCCGAAGGTATCCAAGAGGGAATTCGACGCGCGAAGAAGAATTCTGTCATCCCGGCGCGCGGGCCGCGCGCGTGGCATCTTATTCCGCTCTGTCAGACAGCATCTTGAACACCCGGGATGAACATCTTCCTCGTGCCGGACATTCGAACACCGGCTAACCCCTGCGATCTCGCCGAAATCACTGTGGCATTTCAATGTTTGTTCACCGTGACAGAGGTGTTCTCGACGCGGCCCGGCGCCTCAAGTCACTGCGCATCCGCAAGATCTTGATCGAATCGCCCACGACCTGATGGACGATAACGTCCGGCGATCGAGCGCTGAACGGCCGAGAAGTCGAGGAGCAACCGACGCGGTCGAATCCACTTGCTCGAGAATGACGCCGGTGGAAGCGGACGCTCCGATTCGATTGATGCTCCTCGAGCCCCTTCACGCCCTTGAATTCAACTCGCCAGCTTACCCAATCACCGCAAATTACCAATTCCTGACAGCCGTGTTGTGATCGCGAGCCTCCCCTTCGGCGGATAGAAATTTTGCCGGGTAAACTCGACATGCGTCTTGATTTCACACCCCGCAAACTCTTGTATCGCTTATTGCACCCGGATAAAATGTTTTACTGGAGCGACCGAGCGTTCAGCTTTCGGTCCAGAGCAGACTCAAGTCCGGCAGATGCGACGGAGGGACGACGCATGCCGGATCCAGGAAGCAAAAAAAGAGGAATCGAAAGGAGCAGGGTTCATGTTCAGGAAACTGTTGTGCATTGCGGCAGTTCTCGCGATGTCGGCGTCTCAAGCGACCTTTGCCGCGCTGGTCGATCTTCGCATCGACAGCACGCCCGGCGGCGCGACCGTCGACGGCGTACTCGGCGCGAATGAGTACGGCCCCGGGAACTCTTACAACTACCTCGGCGCCGGATCGGGATTCGGCGGCACACTGGGCGCGAGTGCGCTGTATGTCGAGTCGGACGGCACCAACCTTCAAATCGGATTTCAGCCGGGCGGCAACCTGAATGACCTGGTCTTCATCCAGATCGATTCCCGCGCCGGCGGTTTTGTGGACGCCGACATGGACGATCAGGGCGATGGCGGTCGACGCGCGGCCTCGCAGCAGGCGAACGCGGCGGATGACGCCTACCCGGCGGGCTTCCTCGCAGATTTCTCGATCATCATCGGCAACTTCGGAATCGTCACGTTTGAGTTGAACGCGGGCAACACCCCCAATCACCTCAACTTCGTCGATTTCAATGGAACCTTCACTGGAGCCAACACGGCGTTTCGCGAGTATTCGCTTCCCCTCGCGACGCTCGGCATCGGCAGCGGTTTCAACTTTTTTGCCGGCTACACCTCGGACAGCGGATACCTCTCGAATGAGTCGATTCCGGCCAACCCCGCCCTCCAGAACAACGGCAACCCCGGCTTCGGCGACGGCCAGTTCGGCGGCACCCAGGGTTCGCCGGGCTACGCGAATCACAATCGCTTCGAGATCATTCCTGAGCCGGCCACGCTTGCCCTGCTCAGCCTTGGCGCGATTGCCCTGATCCGCCGACGACGCTAATCCTGTATAGACCGAACGTCTGTTTCGGTCTCTTTCGATATGCGAACGGGTGCGTGACGATGGTCACGCACCCGTTTTCTTTTCAATGGTGCCGCTGCCGACAACGAACTGGCGACTCCGGCTGATCGAGGCGACGGACGTTTTCTTACCCCGCCACTGCAGCACATGCTTCTCCCCAGGCTTTGATCAGGTCCGATCGGCCGATCATGCTGCGGCGCGACGAATCCGACTTCTGACGAATCGCGTCCAACAGTCGAATCTGACCCGGCGACAGGAGCGCCTTCGGGTCGCTGCCGTTATGGATCGCGGCGTTGACGCGTGACGCCTGGGCATCGGTCATCGGTACAAATCGATACTCCGATTTCGACAGATAATACTTCGGTTCATCATCGGGCCGCATCGATTCATCCGATCGCACCGCCGCGCCGCCAAGCTTTTCGCCGGCCTGTTTCTGCTGAGCATCCGATCGGGTGAACGCCGTTGAAGCGCATTTCCGTTTCATGGCCGATGCCAGCAGCGTCTTGAAGTCAATCAGAGTCGGATCGAACTCGACCTCAACGACCTCCTTGCCCGCGACGAATCCCGGCCGGGTTGATACAACGCCGTTGAGCACACCCAGCGCCGCCTCCCCTTCCCAGAAGCAATGCATTGCGAAGGTCGCCTTCTCCACGCCGCGCCTGCGGGCGGTGGATTCCATCGCCAGCAGTTCCAAATACTCCGGAACCTCGCGCTTTTCAGCCCGCAGCGCCGAAACCATCGCATTCGCCATCCCGCCAACGGTGTAGTCACCGTTCACGCGATCCGTGAGCATCTTTCGGTCCGGTGTGACAATTCGAACGACGGGATTATTCCACGCCGTCTCCTTAAAATGCGCAAGCACCCGGGCATCCTCATCACCGCTCGAGTTGTTTCGAACGCAGACCGGCACAAACAGAGTTTCGGCCGCATCACGGATGAGCGGATGGCTGAGTACGTCTCGGCCGTAGCCTGTGCACGTTCCGCAGCCGGGAATCTCCTGGAACAGGATGAGCACGGGCTTCTTTTCCCTCTTCGCGCGGTCCACCGCCGTGTCGAATCCGTTGACCCACTCAATGGTGCCCTTCTCCACCGGTGTCGCCTCCGCCGCGGCCTTCGACTCATTCGGCGGAGCGCCCCGCGCCGCGCTCAGGCCCATGCAAACGCTCAGATAGAACGCGACCGTTCGCATTCGCCGAAGTTTCCAGTCATTTGTGAACATTGAAACTCCCGTTGTCGTTCCGGAATCATCCTCCGGCGGCGCATTTGCAACCGATCCATAACGTCCGATAGACCACGAACTCGCCGTGGTTCGGCCGTCATTCAGGCATCTTTCCGGACCCTCAAATGATACACCATCGACCCGCTCGACGGGACGATAAAACACGGATGACTCCGCGCTCATGGTTCAGATGCAATCAAGCCGGCTTGTGTTTCATCGTCGCGCTTCTCGGCCTGATGGCCGTCGGGCGCAGCCGAATGATGCGCGATCCCGGTACGCTCTGGCATACCGTCGTGGGCGAGCGAATGATCCAGGATGGAGGCATCGTCCGAAGCGATCCGTTCAGCTTTACACACGCCGGCGAGCAATGGATCGCGCAGCAATGGCTGGGTGAATGTGCGATGGCACTCATGCATCGCATGGCCGGGCTCGACGGACTGCTTCTCGGGGCGTGCATCATTCTCGCGGCGATACTTGCAATCATCGCGTCCCGAGCCGCGCGGTTGGAACTCCCCTGGCCGGTGACGCTGTTGACCTTGCTGATCATCTCGGCCGCGAGCAGCTATCACTTCATGCCGCGGCCGCACCTGGCGACGCTGCTATTCATGACTCTCGGCACGGTTCTGCTGTGTGACGTCGAGTCCGGCCGCGTTCGCAGTCGCGCGCTGTGGTGGATCCCGCCGGGCATGTTGCTCTGGACCAATCTTCACGGCGGCGCGCTGGGCGGACTGGCATCGCTGGTGCTCGTCGCGCTGGGCTGGCTGCTGCGCCCGGCGTGGCTTCGGCGACCCGATATCGATCGGAAAAGCAAGTTGTCGCCGTGGCTCATCGCGGGAATCGTTTCATTGGCGGCTGGTACGATTCTCATGAATCCCTTTGGGGCGGGGTTGCCGACCGTCTGGCTGAGCCTGATGGGATCCGACGTGCTGCCCAAGGTCATCATCGAACATGCCGCGACGGAATGGTTGAGCGTCGAAGGCTTCATGCTGTTCCTCGTCGGCGCGGCGTATTTCGCCATGCTGGCTTCGGTCTGGAAGCGCGGCGTGAGAGTGGTCTGGCTGCTGCCGATGGTCTGGTTCGTGCTCGCCATGTCACGCGTCCGCCATGGGCCGATCTTCGCCCTTTCGACGGCGGTGATCCTGCTCGATATGCTCGAGTTCTCGCCGATTCGATTGAAACTGGTTCAGTGGGCGGCTGGGCGCCCGACGGCCAAGCCGGGGCAAGGGCCCATGAGCGGCGGCGGCGGTGGCTGGGGAACGCGCTGGAGTGCACTGACGCTCCCGGCGTGCATCGCAGTCGTCGCGTTCATCTTGAAGGCAATCGGAGCGCCGGTGCCGGTGATCGGCTCGAACTGGTGCCGACTCGATGCATCGTACTGGCCCGTTGAGGCAACGGCCGCGCTGAACGAACATCTTGAGCGACATCCCGAGGACAGTCGCGTCTTCAATGACATGCTGTTCGGCGGCTACCTCATCTATCAGGCGCCGAACGCGCGGCTTTACATCGACGATCGCTGCGAACTCTATCGCGACCCGGGAATCCGTCGCTATGTCGAACTTCTGAAGTACCCCGATCGTTTCGCGGGCGAGGCCGCGTACCGCGACATCCGCACCGCGCTGGTTGACTCGCGCTCACCGATCGCCCGACATCTGAAGCGCGATCCCGACTGGAGCGTGCTTCATGCGGACGGCACCGCGACGCTGTTTGTGCGTAACCCCACACTTGCGGTCGCTCGCTGACAATTGACACAATTGCCGCTCAAGGCCAATCCCGCTAAGCTTCCGCCCGAGTTTTGATGGAGTTGATGTGAGCCCCGTTGCCAAGAAGTGGATCCTGCGACTGCTGAAAATCGGCGTGTGCGCCGCCGCGCTCTGGTACCTCAGCAGCAAGGTCTCGCTTGAGGATCACGTAAGACTCCCCGAAGATCCGGGCGCCCGTCATCGGCTACTGGAGGAGACAGACCACTCTCTTCGATTCATCGATGCCAACACCGGCAAGGAGCGCGAGGTTCCCTACACTAGGCCCGCCAGGCACGTTGGGATCGACAGGAATCAGCCCAGGATTGACCCCGGCATCAAAACCGTCGTTGCGCGGGCGGACTGGTCGTGGGCGATGTGGGCGATGGTGGTCATGGCGCCGGTCACTTTCGTCATCGCCTGGCGGCTCCGGCTGCTCCTGGCCACGCAGGAAATCTTCCTTACTTATCGAGACGCCCTGCTGCTCACGTTTGCGGGCAATTTTTTCAATTTCGCCATGCCCGGTTCCACCGGCGGTGACCTCTACAAGGCCTATCACATCGCCAAACGCACCACCAAGCGCGTGCAGGGCGTGACGATCGTGTTCCTCGATCGTGTGGTCGGCCTCGTCAGTTTTCTTCTCATCGCGGCGGTCGTACTGCTGCTAGCGGGTCAGACCGGCCGGATCGGCATCCACGGCCAGATTGTCGGATACCTCACCGACGGGCTCACGATCGCCGGCATGCTGTTCTTTTCACGCCGGGTTCGCGGTTGGAT
>CALLKH010000614.1 GCA_938008425.1 uncultured Planctomycetaceae bacterium
ATGCCCTAGAGCGTGTTCGAAACCGAATCCCATCGCAAGACCCATGTTGAAGTGATGAACGGCCCCTTAGAACTGGAATCGGGATCCGCCCCTCCCTGACGCCGATCGGGGTTCGAGCGTATACTCGAACGATGACAAACCCCTGCGGAGACGACGATTGAGCCTGACCAACCGAGTTATTTTCCCCCTCTTCATGCTGGTCGTCGTCGGGTGCTCGCAGAGCAAGTTCCAGCTCGAGCGTCCGAGCGCGAAAGAGTCGCCCCCGCCGCCGTCCTCGATGCCCGCCGACTGGCCGTTCTGGTGGGGTGTTTCAAGCTCCTCCTATCAGTCCGAGGATGCCGGTTCGGCGGCTGAGAATCTGGGTTTCAAGACCGACTGGGACCTCGCGGCTGCGTCGGGCCGGCTTCGCGAACCGCGCGGCAACGCAACGTGGAGCTATACGTGCACCGCGCGGGACATCGCCGCACTGCGTGCCATGGGCATCACGCACTATCGCTTCAGCATCGAATGGGCCCGCGTCGAGCCGAAGCCCGGTGAATTCAACGACGCCGCCATCGACCACTATGCCGCGCTGGCCCGCGATCTCGAAGCCGTCGGCATCACGCCCGTCGTGACGCTCTGGCACTTCACTTTCCCCGACTGGCTCAGCGGCGAATCGGCCGACTCCCACGGCTGGCTGCACCCGGACTTCGTCGCTCGCTGGGAGGCGTACGTGCGCAGAATGGCGACGTCGCTGGCGCCGTGGGTACGGGATTTCGCCCCGCAGAACGAGCCCAACTCCTACACTCTCGGCGTGCTGGTGAACTACTTTCCACCGGGCGGCCGCGCCAGTTACGGGCGATACCTGCGAACGTATGACATCCAGGCCGAGGCGTTTCGAACGGCGGCGCGGATCATTCGCGAGGTTCGGGCCGATGCGCGGATCATCAGCGTGCAGAACATCATTCACTGGGAAATCGACGGCTTCGACTTCTTTCAGTTCTGGTACAAGAAGGGGCTGGAGTACAATTACTACCATCTCGACAAAATCGCCGATGTGTGCGACTGGATTGGCATCAACTATTACTGCCGCGAAATCGCTTCGCCGCTTGCACTCGGCCTGAGGGGCTCGCGCCGCGGCGACCACGTGTCGGACATGGGCTGGTTCATCGACGCCGACGGCCTTGAAATTGAAATCGCCGCGCTCACCGCGCGATACGGCAAGCCGATCGTCATTCTGGAAAATGGCATCGCCGACGAAACCGACGAGAAGCGGCAGCGGTATCTGCTCGAACACATTCTCGCCATTCGCCGCAGCATTCTCGCCGGCCACGATGTGCGCGGCTATTTTCACTGGAGCCTGATCGACAATTACGAATGGGCCGACGGCTACGGACCCAAGTTCGGGCTCTACCGGCTCGACCCTGAGACCCGCGCCATCATTCCCAAGGAGTCGGCCGATCTGTACCGGCTGATCATCACCAACGGCGTCATGAGCGAGCCGCTGAAACCTGTCGCACCTGACGGCGCCGTCGAGTCAGGGCCGATTGCTGTGCCAGAATCACGACGCTGATTCGAGAATCTGACGCCGACCATGCGCGGATTGGACAGATGCTCTACCAGGGTATTGTCCGGCCGACCCGCCAGTTTACGTCCCGAACCAGTTGAACGGCGGTTTCCACGCCTGGATCAGGTGCGACTCTACGCGGATCGCATCCTCGTCCGATGGCGCGAGAATCGCTTCGACCCGGGCGACCTGCGAGGTCCAGCCGTAGAAGTAATTCGTCGCGCCGGTCTCGTTCAGGTGCGAACGGGCGCGGGAACGCAGGTCGGCCGCCTTGCCGACGTAGAGCAGCCGGCCGGAGGCGTCGTACATCGCATAGACCCCGCGCGACTTCGGCAGCGCGGCGAGATTGCCGGCCGATGCGGCATGGACGCGACCAAACGGCTCCGACAGCGCGGTGAAGGCCGAGGCGATCGGAATCGACAACGTCGAAGGTGCCTCCGCCACGACCGGCACAGCGGGTGTTTCCGCGAAATCGATGCCCCGAAACGACATGCTGAGCAGCACGTCGGGGCGCAAGCGCTCGACGTGCTCGCGGATTCGCAGGCCGTCGAAGGCGCGGCGGCCCGCGACACCGGCGATGCGAACCTGCGCGATGGCATTGGGCGGCAGGCCCACGACGATCGGCTCCAACTGGTCCAGGAGCGCCGAGCGGTCCATGCCCGTGACCGCAATAGGCCAGACCGACATCGGTCGAACGTCGTGTTCGATGAATCGATACGCCATACCATCGGCATCCTGCTCGATCAGAACGCATCCCTTGGGCTCGTCCTTCTCGGCGAATGTGATGCGATCGGTGGAACCGGCATAGACGATCCGCGGCGTGAGCCGATCGGCCGGCCTGAGCTTCTGGTGGCGATGAACGTGCCCGGCGGCGACGTAGTCGAAATCGGCCGGAACCTGATCGCGCGACACGACGTCGGGGTCCTTCTTCGGGAAACGATAGTTGGCCGGTCCGCAGGCGGCGGAGTCGAACGACTGATGCACGGCGAGAATCCGCACATCGGCGTCGACGCTTCGCCAGCCCGTCCCTTCGAGCGCCGCGTCAAACGCTTCGCCCACACCGCGGCGAATGCACGGAAACGCGGAGACCGCCACACGCACGTTGCCCCGCCCGGTGAATCGGTGCGTCTGCGGCTCGGAAACGATGTGGATATTCGGGTGCGTAAGAAACGGCGACTCTGGAAGCAGGCACCGCTCGTGATTCCCGGGGACGATCAGGATCGGAATCCCGTCGTTCGCCAGTTCGCGAATAGGAACCACCGCGGCGAGCACCGCCGCGCTGGTCGGCTTCGGGGTGTCGTAGAGATCGCCGGCGTGAATGACGAGATCGACATTTTCGCGCCGCGCGGTGTCGAGGACGCGCCTGAGCGCAGCGATGAAATCATCCCCCCGCCGCGGACCGGCCAGCCGCGGGCGGCGGGGAAGCTCGGCGCCGATGTGGGTATCGGCGAGATGCAGAATTCGAAGGCGCGTCGACATTGCAAACCGAACTCAATCCTAACATCAGGAAGAGCGGTTTTCCAGTCGCAAAGACTGACGGCGCATGCACGGGGAATTCCTGTTTTTCGCGCTGAATCGCCAAACGGCAAGCCGAAGGAACGGGTTTGCCGGGCAACAGAGGGTCTCACCTAAAGCGGCGAGCATCGAGGCGGTGATACCTCGAAGTGTCATCGCGACAAAGGGGCGTCTCGTCGAGCTGGCGCTGTGTCGTACCGGCGTCGCATCAAGGAATCGCCTAAGTAGATCTGTCAGCACTCGACGCGACGTGACGACGACGCAGACTGAGCGACACTTAGTCTTCAGAATCCGCATCCAGGTCTTCCACGCCAACGAGCCTTTCCTGCTCGTCACCCGACAATTCCCGTTTGGCCTCGCGCTCGAGTTCCCTGGCAAGATCGCGCGACCCGGCCCGGATCGCGCCCTTGATCAATTCCGAGTATGACAACGCGGACTTGTCAAATTCGACCAGCTTTCGCGCGGCTTTGTCGGCGTCATCGTATTCGCCGGCGCCGACCAGCACCTCATATTGCCGGGCGATATCCCGCACGATGTAGCCGTGGCGCATCGCCTCCATCTCCTTGCCGCGCTCCTTGTCCTTCCTGTACCTGACCTTCTCCCATTCCCACATCGCGATGCGCTGATCGATTTCATCCAAAGGACTCGCCCCGTCGGCCAGGATGTCCTTGTAACGGCGCTTCTCCGCCAGAGAATCGAAGAAGTAGTGGACCATGTCGCTGCGAAACGGCCGGGCGACATCGCCGATCGCCTTAAGTTTGTCGTAGAAGGCGATGACCCGCTCCGGCTCGTCGAGATTCTTGCTGAGATAGATGCTGTCGCTCGTGAGGTCCCGAATCGTCCCGTCCGCCGAAAAGCGGCTCAGTCGCGCCGCACGAGCCCGACGGGGGTCGGCGCCGTCATCCGAGTTCTGCGCCACCTTGGCGGCGAGCTTCCTGAAGTGTCTTAGCACCTTTTCCTCGTTTCGATCACGTCGCTCCCGCAGCGCTTCCAGCGCCGGAGGATACTCCTTGCCGAGGCGCACGATGTCCGACAACAGGAACGACACGCGAACACCGCTGAATCCGCTGTTGTGCTTCTCGCCCTCGTCGAAGCACCAGAGAAACTCCTTCAGAGCCTCCTCGTGCCTGCCCCGACGGGCCAGCTCGCGGCCGTAGTCCATCCGCGCCTTGTAGTCGGTGGGGGAATCCGCCGCTTCCGCGCGTGCCCGGGTGAGGCTGTCTTTTCCGTCGAGGGCGGCGTTCACATCGGCCAGGAACGTTTCGGCATCGCGATAGCCGCTGAGGCGGTCGATTTCCTTCCCCTCCGGCTTGAGCAGAATGAGCGTGGGATACGAGGCAACCTTGAACTTCTTCGCGAGGTCCTCCTCTTTCTCGGCATCGATCTTGATTCCGACGGCCGTTGTCTTGAACCACTCGATGACTTTCTCATCCTTCCACGTGGTCTTGTCGAGCATTTTGCAGGGGCCGCACCAGGTGGTGTAGAAATCAATGAAGACGATTTTCTTCTCGGCCTCGGCCGCCTTGACGGCGGCATCAAACGAAAGATCTCTGAACGGCCCCTCGGCGAATGCAGGAATTCCTGAGCACAGGCAGATGGCGACAAACGACACAGCACACAAATGACGAATCATGATTGCAGCCCCTTGAATTATGGCCCTTTAAAATGGCCCGACGTCACCCGCGTCGATTGAACCTTGAGTGACGCACGACCCGAAGACACGGTTCACCCGATTCGCACACACAGCGGATGCCATGGCGAAGGCCCTTCGCGCCGCCACGCCGTCACGACGCCGCAAACGCATTCAACCGTGAAACGGCCCAAAGCCCGATACGCCGCCAAGCATTTAAGTTACCGCTAAGAAAGGCCGAAATCCAGAGGATTCTGGAACTCGTCGGGCTCCAAGCGCCGCTCGGAAACCCTCCATTAGACTCACGCGACCCTTGAGGAATCGAATCTTCGACAAATCTTCGCGAGTTTACATGCGACGACTTGTCGATGCGGACTCCATGTGGCATCACCTCGCGCAGGCGGCACTCCACAGCTCCTCGCGCCGAATCGCCAAGCGGCAAGCCGGGGCAACGCCTTCATCGCAGCCTCGGGCCCAATGGGTGAGCGGTGGAGACGCCGGCAGGAAGCTCCTCGGTTCAACGCCCCCGCTCCGCGGCCTCGAGCGCGGGCCCGAACCACGGCGTGTATCGATCCGGCGAGTCGCCAAGGTCGCGTGCCAACGCCGCGACGGCCTGCCAGCGCCAGTCGCCGATTTCAGAGCGGTTCGGCGAGGGGTCGCCATCGAATCGACCCACATAGACATGAAGAAACTCGCGCTCGATCAGATCGCTTCGCGCGTCGTGCGCCTCGTAGATGAACGACGCCACCTCGCGAAGAGTCGATTGAAAGCCGAACTCCTCTTGCAGCCGGCGTGTGGCCGCATCGAGCGTGGACTCGCCCGGGCGCGGATGGCCGCAGCAGGTGTTCGACCAGAGTCCGCCGAAGTGGTACTTCGCGAGCGCGCGCCGCTGGAGCAGCAGTTCGTCGACGCCGTTGAAGATCAGGATCGAGAACGCGCGGTGGAGCCGGCCGCCGTCCTGATGGGCGCGGAGTTTCTCCTCGACGCCGATCTCCTCATCGAGCTCGTTGACGAGAATGACCTGTTCGATGCGAACCTCCCCGCTCGCCTTGAGCGAGAATGGATGTCTGGACCGATCCAGATGAGTGACGCGCGAATAAGGCGGTCGATCCTATTCGACGCACCGTCCTCGCCGCCGGTCAATAGCGACCAAGAAATCGAGAACCCGGGGTGAGTACACCCCGGGGCACCCACCGACGAAATCTGTGCCACAGACTCTGCACCGCGCTGACTACGCACTCTTCCCGTGGCACTGCTTGTACTTCTTGCCGCTGCCGCACGGACAGGGTTCGTTGCGGCCGACCTTCGGCTGCTCGTTGCGTATGGTCTCGGGCTTCTGATCCTGATTCTGGGCCTGCATCGCCGCCTGCCGATCGCGTTCGACGCCCGAGAAGCCCTGGTTCGTCGCCTCCGCGTGCCGCGCCGCGGCGTTGCGATATCGATCCTGCACGGCCGTCTCGTCCGCCAATCGCGCCCTGAAGATGATGCCGGTCACCTTGTCCTCGATGCTCGCCTGCATCTCCAAGAACATCGCGAAGCCTTCCTTCTTGTAGGCGATCTTCGGATCCTGCTCCGCATAGCCGCGCAGGCCGATCGATTCCTTGAGGAGGTCGATCGCGTGCATGTGCTCCTTCCACGCCTGATCGTAGATCTGAAGCAGCACGTAGCGCTCCAACACCGTCAACTCGCGCCGAATCAGGTCGCGGCCGAAGACGAGCATCGCATCCCGCGCGTTCTCCGCGTTCTTGTAGGTGTCCTCATCGAAGGCCGGGCCGAATCGCTTGCGCGCCCAGGTTTCCAGCTCGCCATTGGACGACGCGCCGGCGCGATTGATCTCCGCGTCGATCTCCGACTCCAGCCGACCCTTCGCGGAGTACTCCGCGTTCAGCCGGTAGAGTTCGTCCGTCACCTCGTTGAGCGGCCGCTTGCGAACGTCGTCGACCGTCCAGCTCAGGCCGTACTTGAAATTGGCCCACTGTGCGAGATTGTCGGCCGCGTAGGCGTTGTCCGCCCGTTCGTTGAGCAGCGTGCGTTCGAGGATCCACTCGACCGGGTAGCGCGCCTCGCGCTCGCGATAGGCCGCACGAATCGCCTCGCGCAGCTTGCTCACCAGCGCGTCGCCCGGCATCTCCTCGAAACCTTCGATCTTGAGATCAATGCCGAACTTTCGCTGTGCCCAGTCGAGCAGCGTCTTCTTGCCGAACTGGGCGTCGAAGAATCGCTCGATCGGCCGGAGGTCGGCGTTTTCGAACTTCGCCTCGGCCGATTCGAGGAACGACTCCTTGATCTCCTCGACGTTCATCGTCTTGAGGTGATTCTGGGTGAGCTTGGAGCCGAACCGGGTCTCGCCCCACTTCGCCAGGCCGCGAATGTCCCACTGTGCGGGATCGACATCAGGGTCGAGATACTCGCCGACCGTCAGCATGATGGCGTTGCGCGCCTCATCCAGCGCGCTCTGACGAATCACGCTTTCGCTGCCGGGCAGGTCTTCGATATCGATGTGCTTCGGATCGAGGACGCACTCCAGCTCGGCCTTGGCCCATTCGCAGACACACTTTTCGCTGTAGAGCCTGTCGAGGAAGCGCGTCGCGGCGTTGTTGATCGTCGAATCGATCATCCTCCAGATCGTGTCGACCATCTTGGCCGACCGCCCCGGCAGACTCGCCGCGAGAATCTCCTGCCTCTGGGTGTAGAAGATCTTGCGCTGGTGGTCCATCACCTCGTCGTACTCGAGCAGGTTCTTGCGAATGCCGAAGTTTCGCTCCTCGACCTTCTTCTGCGCCCGCTCGATGCCCTTGTTAATGCTCTTCGCCTCGATCGCCATGCCGTCATCGAAGCCCATCTTCTCCAGCATCTTGAGCATCCACTCGCCCATGAACAGGCGAAGCAGATCGTCGCCGAGCGAGAGGAAGAACCGGCTCGATCCCGGATCGCCCTGTCGGCCCGACCGGCCGCGAAGCTGGTTGTCGATGCGCCGCGACTCGTGGCGCTCGGTGCCGATGATGTGCAACCCACACGGCACGTTCAGTGAGCAGACCTTTCGGCCCATTTCCGGAAAGCGCGGATCGACCTTTGGCTTCCAGCAGTGGGCGCAGTTCGTCTTCGGGTCGTAGTCGGGGCAGCTGATGCAGCACTTCGTGCCGACGACGCCCTTTTCGTGCCAGCCATAGCGCCGGCCGTCGGCGGATTCGGGCGGCCCGAGGTCGCCGATGCACTTCTCGTAAACGACGCCCTTCTGAAGCTTGATATCGGTGCCGCGACCGGCCATGTTGGTCGCAATCGTGACGTTGCCGACGCGGGCCTTGTCGCGGCCACGGGCCTTCTCGTGCGTTTCGCCCGCCTTGGTGACGATCTCCGCTTCTCGGGCATGCTGCTTGGCGTTGAGCACTTCGTGTTCGATTCCATACTTTCGCGTCAGCAGGTTGGAGAGCTTCTCGGAGTTCTCGATCGAAATCGTGCCCACCAGCACCGGCCGGCCGCGGGCGAGATCACCGACGGCGTCGTCGTAGGCGTCGGCCATCGATTCACCGGTGCCGTCGCCGCCCTTGAATTCCGCCAGCGCCGCGTCGATTCGGTCGGTCGAGCGCCCCTCCTTCTTCAGAATCGGCTTGAGGTTCTTCAGAATCGGCTCGAGCGTGAACGGGTCGTTGGGGCGCCCCCGGGTGTGAATGCTGTTGAT
>CALLKH010000615.1 GCA_938008425.1 uncultured Planctomycetaceae bacterium
GGGCTGTGGGAATACTTGACCCCGCGCGAGCTTGCCTTTCTGACAGACGCCGACCCGCCTCGGCAAAGCGTCATCGATTTCACCTGGCAAAGCGAAGCGCTCTTTGTCTTGCTCTGGGCCGCCGGCCGCATTGAATGCCTCCCGCTCCCCCGGGAACAGGTGGACAGCGCAGTCATCATCTCGAATGTGCCTCGGGTGGGCGACTCTCCGTGGAATTACATCGATACACTCAAGCTCCGGTCGAAGAGCGAAATTCTTGATGCCAGCGACCTGATCTACCGCCTTCACTGGGCCGTCCGCCAGGCAGAACTTGATCAAGAACCTCCACCTTCCGGTCTGAATTGGGAAGTGATTCAGGAATGGCACCACGCCATCAACTGGGTGACCTGCTACGACGAAGACGAGGATTGGGACGACGTCTCCACGGATACCTGATCCAGCCTTCAGCGTCACCGGACCCAACCGCCAAAACTCCGCATATCGCAACAAGAGAAAAAGCGGACTTGACTTTATGCCCGCCTGAAATATTATTCTGAAATATGTTGCATACTTGTGCATAATATGCATAATGGGATGCATGGAAACAACCAGGGAACAGCGGCAGGCCGCCCTACTCGAATTCCTGAAGGCCGGGTCGGCCGCCACGCAGCGGGAGCTTTTGAAGCTCCTCCGGGGCCGGGGAATCCGGGCGGATCAGTCAACACTCAGTCGCGACCTGGTGGAGCTGGGGGTCACGAAGCAGCGCGGCAGATACGCGCTGCCGGAGAAGACCGCCCCCCGCCCCACCGAGCCGCGGTTTGACGCGGCGGTGCAGAGCTTCACGACCTGCGGGCCGCACCTGATCGTGATTCGCACCGCGCTCGGTGCCGCCCAGCCCCTCGCGGTGCAGATCGACCGCCGGGCCGAGCCGTCCATCACGGCCACGCTCGCGGGTGACGATGCCATATTCGTGGCGACCAAGAGTCGCCGCAGCCAGGTGGTCGCGCTTCGGCGCCTTGAAGAATGGTTTGGAGACAAGCATGAAACATGAGTCGTCGTCGATATCGGGTTCTTCCGTTCGCAAGTCGGGCGCCAAGACGATGGCCCGCGCCGCACGAGGCGCCGCCGCGAAACGATGCGTCCTTGCGTACTCGGGCGGGCTCGACACCACGACGATCGTCGTCTGGCTTCGCGAACGGGGCTACGAAGTTCACGCCGTCCTCGTCGACGTCGGCCAGGGCGAAGACATGCAGGCCCTCTGCCAGAAGGCGCTTCGCCTCGGCGCGAAGACCGCGATCATCCGCGACGCCCGCCCCGCCATGTACGAGTCGATTCTGCCCTGGGCGATTCGCCTCGGCGCGACCTACGAGGGCGTCTACCGCCTCGGCACCGCGCTCGCACGGCCGTTCATCGCGGCTGAGCAGGTCCGCCTCGCCCGATCTCTTGGCGGCGCCACGCTGATTCACGGTGCCACCGGCAAGGGCAACGATCAGATTCGCTTCGAATTCGCCTACCGCTCGCTCGCCCCGGGCTATCCCGTGCTCGCGCCGTGGAAGGTCTGGGAACTCACCGGCCGTGCGGACATGATCGCCTTTCTTCGCGCCCACGGCATCGAGGACGAATTCGAGCTGACCAAGACTTACAGCCTCGATGAGAACCTCTGGCACCTTTCCGTCGAAGGCGGCGCGATGGAGGATCCCACCGCGACGGTTAACGTCGGCGAAATCCTCAACTCGGTCAGTGACCGTTTTGCCGGCGGCGTGACCCGGCGTCCCGCGCCGACGTCACTGGAACTCGTTTTCGAAAACGGCGTGCCCGTGGCCCTTGATGGCCGCGAGTTGTCGCTTGAAGGCGTGCTCAGCGGCCTGAATCGCACCTACAGGGCCGCGCCGTGGGCATGGGATCTGATCATTGAGAATCGTTTTACCGGCATCAAATCACGCGGCCTCTACATCAACCCCGCCGCCAAACTGCTCGGCCTCGCGGTCGACGCCCTGGCGCGAAGCTGCCTGAACAAAACGGCGTTTGACCTGTACGCCGACCTCGGACGACAGTACGGTAACACAATCTACCGCGGCGAGTACTTTTCGGATCAACGGCGAATGATCGAGGCTGCGGCGGGACCGATTGTCGACCGCCTGAACGGCGTCGTGAACAATTCGCTCGATCCCACGCCCCATGTTTGCAGGATTCAGGCGCCGGGCGCGATCTTCTCCAAGGACGGAGCGACGTTCGAAGCGAGCGATTTTTCCCACGACGATGCGGGCGGATTCATTCGGCTGGCCTGGCTTTCGAGCGCCGGCCGCGGATTCGAGGAGGAGATAGATGGCGGCATTGTGGCGACAGGTGACCTCGCTTCATCCGACGTTCCGGGAAATCAACAGCTGCCTCAAACAGGACTGGTTCCTGCTGCCGTTTGAGTTTCGACTTCAACGGGCGCACGCGCTCGCGCTTCAGGAAGGCGGTCTCCTGAAGCCGCAGGAAGTCGCCGCAATCAATCAGGCACTCGTTCAGCTCGAAAGCGAGTATGGCGGCGCGCCCAGTCCCGAGAGCGACGCGGAAGATCTACACACCTGGGTCGAAGGTGAACTGACAAAGCGAGCGCCCGAGGCCGGGAAGAAAATCCATACCGCGCGCTCACGTAATGACCAGGTGGCGACGCTGCTCAAGATGTACGTCATCTGGGCCGGCGAGCGTCTCGACGGCGATCTGGCCGTCCTGACCGGGGCCTGCTGCAAGAAGGCGGAGGAATGGGCCGACATGCCGATGGTTTTGCATACCCACCAGCAGTTCGCCGCGCCGGGCAGCGCCGGGTTCTGGATTCTGCGCTTCGCCGCCTCGTTCGAGCGCATCCTGTCGCACGTCTGGCACTATCTCTCCGACTGGCGGAAGCACTGCCCGCTCGGCAGCGGCGCCGTCGCGGGTTCGTCGCTCGGCGTCGATCGCCGCGTTCAGGCCCGTGAACTCGGCTTCGAAGGCCCCTCCCCCAACGGCCTCGAATCCACCAGTTGCCGCGATGAATGCCTCGAATTCCTCCACCTCGCGAGCCAGACCGCGCTGCATCTTCAGGCCCTGGCGACCGACATGGTTCTCTTCGCCCAGACACCGCTCGGCTGGGTGCGCTATCCCGACGAATTCGCCACCGGCTCATCCATGATGCCCAACAAGATGAACCCCGACGCCATGGAGCTTCTTCGCGCCGAGGCGAACGCCATCCACGCGGCCGAACACCATGCGCTTCTGCTCATGAAAGGCTTGCCCACCGGCTACAATCGCGATCTTCAATGCATCAAGCCGATCGTGCGCGAAACGTCCGAGCGATTGCATGACCTCTGCGACATGGCCGCGACGTTCATCACCCAGCTCGAATTCGATCCGGCGAAGCTGCTCGCTTCCATGAAGCAGGGCGCCGTCGAAGCGACGCTTGCCATGG
>CALLKH010000616.1 GCA_938008425.1 uncultured Planctomycetaceae bacterium
CGATGAGCCCGCGCACCTGCTGCACAACGTGGTGCCCAACCGCGGGCACTGGATCATGTTCCGGGTTCTCGAACAGCACGGCCGCGACGCGATAGGCGCGACGCTGAGCATTCGCGTGGGCGACCGAACCCTCACGCGCGACGTTCGAACGGGCTACAGCTACTGCGCGGCGAACGATTCCCGCGTCCACATCGGCCTCGGCGGCGCGACGCACGTTGATGAAGTGAGAGTCCGCTGGCCGACGGGCGAGACCGAGTCGTTCGAGTCATTCCCTGCGGACCAGATCACCACGCTTCGATTCGGCGAGGGAAAAAAGGCGACAAGCAAAGGCCGGTGAAGTCCTTCAGAGCCGCCCCGTCCCCGGGGCGGTGTCACTCGGCACTCGCTACGATACACTTGCCACAAGGTGACCACTCCGAATCGCGCGCCGGCGCGCACTTATTCACAACGCTTTCAATCAAAGCCGGATCGCGTATTCGCCCCCTCTCGGCGAAGCCGGAATCTCATGCTAAAATCCCCGACAACAAGAAGCCTCTACCCAAGAAAGGAGCCCACATGATCAACGTCAAGATCACCTACTGCGGCATGTGAAACTACGCCCCCCAAGCCGCCGGTCTGGCGGCTGAACTCGCGGCGAAGTTCGGCAAGGACAAGGTCAAGGTCGATTCCGTCGTCGGCGACAAGGGCGTCTTCGACGTCGTCATCAACGGCGAGAAGGTCTACAGCAAACACGACACCGGCGCGTTCCCCCGCCTCGGCGAAATCCCGATGACGATCGAAATGAAAGGCTGGGCGGATTAGCGCCGCCTGCTCCGACCTCGGTAACGCGCGCAGACTCGGTCGCACCTCTCGCCCCGGCTTGGCCGTTTGGCGTCCGCGCTCCCTTCGGGTAGACTGTCATTCGAGACCAGCGATCACGACACGGAAGTCGTGATCCAATCAGTTCCGATTCAGAACCGCGCCCCCATGACAGACTTCGAAATCTCACGAGCCTCCGGGAAATGCACCGTCACCAACCGCCCCTTCGAGGAGGACGAGGAGTTCTACACCGTCGTCCTCGAAACCGGCGAAGCGCTGGAACGGCGCGACTACTCGCTCGACGCCTGGGCCGGCGCCCCCGAAGGCACGCTCTGCTTCTACAAGACCCGCATGCCGAAGCGCAACGCCCCGAAGCGGCGCTTCATCGACGACAGCGCCATGGTCAGCTTCTTCAAGGCCCTGACCGACACGCCCCACCCCAACAAGCAGCGCTTCCGCTTCGTGCTTGCGCTCATTCTCCTTCGCAAGCGCATTCTCAAATACGAACGCACGCTGAGCGAAAGCGGCGTCGAAATCTGGGAGATGCGGCTCGTCAAGGAGAAGACCCATCACCGCGTGATCAATCCCGTCCTGCGCGAAGATGAAATCGGCACCATCAGCGCCGAACTCGGCGCCATTCTCCACGGCTTCGTCGTCGATCAGGTCGAAGCGGCCGACGGCGAAACCTCCAACACCGCCGATCAAGCCTCCGCTCAGAACGATGCCGAAAACGCCGCCAACGACGACACCGACGCCGAACTGGCCGCCGCGGCTTCCTCCGACGAGGACGAAAACCCGTGACGAACCGCGTCGAGACCGGCCATCGTCGACGCCCCGGCCGCAATTCGCCGAGCCTTCGCCTCCTCTTCGCGGCCATGCCCCTTCTGCTCCCGCTCTTCGGCTGCCCGCCGCAGACTGGCCAGATCACCGACACCCCCCCGCCGTCCGTCGCCGAGCCGCGCGAGCTCAGCGAGATCGTCCAGGCTGTCAACGACAACGCCGAACGCCTCACCCAGGCCCTCTGGTCGAACAGCGTCCACGTCACCGCCCGGTTCCTCGATCGCAAGGGCAAGGAACACATCTACACCTTCGACGGCAGCCTCCTCTTCAAGCGGCCGCGCTACCTGCGCATGGACCTGCGTCATGGTCTTGGCACGCCCGTCATGCAGGTCGGCTCCAACGACGAGTTCTACTGGTGCTGGATCGAGCCCGAGATGGAGCAGATGTGGTGGGGCCGCCACGTTTACGCCGGAAAATCCTGCGTCAAATCGGTGACCGTACGGCCGGAGCAGATGGTGGCCGCGCTCGGCATCGGCGGCCTGCCTCCGGTCGATGACGATCTCATCGGCCCGCTTCGCAGCTTCGGCCGCGAGTTCGACATCCTCTACTACGCCGCCCCCGACGACGAGCACGGCCGGCGATTCGTTCGGCAGTATTACATCGATCGCGCGCCGCCCCACCAGATACGGCTCATCGCCTTCCTCGACCGCTTCGGCCGCAAGGAGATGACTGCCTACCTCGACGACTACAAGCCCGCATGGGAAGGCGGCCCCTGGGTCGCCCACGCCGTGAGCATCTTCTGGCCGAAGGACGAGAGCAAGTTCACGATCACGATGGACCGCGCCGCCGGCCGCTCGGAGGACCAGGTGAGCGACAAGGCGTTCCTGCTGCCGACGCCGGAGCAACTGCCCGCGGCGGTGCGGCGGAATGTTGAGCAGCTTGATGCCGACTGCGATCGGCTGGACCGGCTGCGCCTCGAAGCGAACGAAACCGGGCTGGGCGATGGCACGCCCACCGACACCGACGGTCCCGCATCCGACGCCGACGACGCCGCCACTAACGTGGATGACGACGCGAACGACGACGCGCAGTCTGACGACGGCCGGCCGATCGAGTGACATTCGTCGAATCGTGATCGCCCCCCTCGCCCCGGCGAGGATCCCGGGTGGCCCGAGGTCGGTACTCCGACCTTGGGGGATCGATTTTCTTCCCCGCATTAGACTCGACTGACGAATCAGCGGCAGTGTACAATCTGACGCCGAGGCCGAACCCATTCGTAATGGCCGGAGTGCGGAACTAGGGTTGGAGACTTCGGAGCCGCAGACGATCACCGATTACGTTGACGTGGATCAACCGAATACAAGTGCTTACCCTGAATAGCAACTAAAGTAGTGATCATATGGATGCAACTGCAAGACTGGCCACAAGCTCCACTCTCACCGTAGTCCTCGCCGTATTCGTCAGTGGGTGCAAGACAGATGCGCTCTCGAGCCAGACATCGCTGCGAGACCGCAACGCTTGGCTCACAATGGCACGCCATGACATGCGGGCCGAAGCGCATCGAGAATCGCTCGGAAGTATCTGTGTTCTCGCAGTTCGAGGGGAAACCCAACTCATCGGGCCATGGCAAAGTCCGGCGGCTCAATTGGAACTCGATAGCCGGGAACGTTCAACCTTCAGAGCTCAACTAGCTGCATATTATGGTCGATTGGGATTTGTGGTAATCGACAGGTCCGAGGAAGAACTTCGGCAGATCGAGTATGAAGCGATCCGTGCCACAGGAAAGCAGATTTCTATTGAGGGATACATTGGGCGCAAGCTCGGAGCTGACATC
>CALLKH010000617.1 GCA_938008425.1 uncultured Planctomycetaceae bacterium
TCGCTCGACAGGGATGTGAGCTTGTACAAGAATCATCGTATCGGTGTCGTCGTTCCGGCATACAACGAGGAGGAGCTCATCCTCGAAACCCTCGGCGGCATGCCCGAACTCATCGACCGCATCTTCGTCGTGAACGACGCCAGCCGGGACCGCACGCTGGAACTCATCCGCGGCCGTCAGAAGGAAGATCCCCGCGTCGAGATCATCAACCACGAGACCAACAAGGGGCTCGGCCAGTCGCTGATCGACGGATACGTGGCGGCCGCGCATTCCGACGTCGACGTGACCGTGGTCATGGCGGGCGACAACCAGATGCACCCGGGCGATCTGCCGACACTGCTCGATCCGATCGTGGACAAGGGGTTTGACTACGTCAAGGGAAACCGCCTGCTTCATCAGAACGTCGGGTCCATGCCGCGGCATCGCTTCTTCGGCAACGCGGTGCTGACGATCCTGACCAAGTTTGCCACGGGCTACTATTCGCTCATGGATCCGCAGTGCGGCTACACGGCCATTCGCAACACGGCGCTGCGGGCGATTCCGATCGAGACAATGACCAAGGGCTACGGCTACAACGCCGACATCCTGAACATGCTGAACATCCAGCGGTTCCGGGTGACCGACGTCGAAGTCCGGCCGGTGTATGATCGAGAGAAGAGCAAAATCAAGCTCTGGAAGTACATTCCGAAGACGAGCATGATCCTGATCAACCTATTCTTCCGCCGGCTGTGGAAGCGGTACGTGGTGGTGGATTTTCATCCGCTGGTGCTGTTCTATGCGTTCGCTTTCTTCAACGTGATCGCGATCATGCTGCCGTTCACGGTGCGGTTCTTCTACATGTGGGCGACGGTGGGAGAACTGCCGCGGACGACGCTGGTCGTTCTGATCTCGACGTTCCTGGTGACGTTCCAGTCCATTCTCTTCGCGATCTGGATGGACATGGACTACAACAAGATTCGGCGTGACTGATGGGAGATCACTTGGACGATCAGGCGCGGATGCAGCGCGCTCATTACGATCGAATCGCTGAGAACTACGTCGGCAGTCGTGAATCGTCGACCGCCTACAGGACATTTCTGCCGGTCTGGACTCGCCGGCTCCTGCAGCCCTGGATTGACGGAACCAGTGAAGCTGAGCGAAGGCGGCAGGTGGTTCTCGATCCCATGTGCGGCCATGGCAATCTCGCGCGATTCCTCCTCGATCACTCCGATCATGTCATTCTGAACGACCTGAGCGGGGAAATGGTGGAGCGAATCGATGCGGACCTTCGCTCCCGATGCAGGGTCCTGCCGCCGAACGACGCAAGGAGCCTGCCGCTCGAGAACGGCTGTGCCGACGTGATCGTGGTGTCGGGCGGGTTACATCACGTTTACCGTCATTTGACTGAGCTGCTTCTTGAGTTCAGGCGGATTCTCAAACCCGAGGGCTGGCTCCTGTTTGGCGAGCCCTCTAATGACTTCATGCCCGTCAGGGTACTTCGCAACACGATCTATCGGTTGAGCAGTAAGTTTGATCAGGATCACGAACAGGGGTTTCGGTATCGCGCCCTTCAGGAGTCAATAGAAAAGGCGGGATTTACGTCGGTTCGTATCCGACCGTTCGGTTCGATCGGCTACCTGTTGATGGCGCAGGTTGGGGTCATTCCTCTCTTGAAGCGGGTTCGGAGCCCGGGTCTGTTTCGATGCCTGATCGGATTCGACCGGCTTGTCGAGCGGACGCCGCTTTTGAATCGCTCATGTTTCGCGCTGACGGGCGTCGCCCGCGCCGCCGACGGGCATTAATGCGCACGAATACAGCACATCGCCCGTGCACCGGGGGTCAGCTTTCCCGTTTCCCGGATTGAAGCTACCATTTCGGTGCTACTCGCAGGTCGAGGTTTGCAGTCATGTGTGGGATTTTTGGTGTAATTGCGGGCGAAGGGTCGGGAGTCACCGCTCCCATCTTTTCCTCCGCGGTGAACAAGCTCTTTATCCTCTCCGAGTCCCGGGGCAAGGAATCCGCCGGGCTTGCGCTCGTCAATGGCGGGCCGATCCAGGTCTACAAGCAGCCCGTCGCCGCGTCGGAACTGATCCGCAGCCGGCCGTACCGGCGGCTCCTCAGCGAAGCGTTCGGCAACGGCGATGCAAGCGCCGCCGGCCGTCCGGTGACATTGATCGGGCACTCTCGACTCGTCACGAACGGCGCCCAGGAAAAGCACTTCAACAACCAGCCGGTCATTGCGGCCGACATGGTCGGCATTCACAACGGCATCATCGTCAACGATCGCGAGCTGTGGGCGGCACACCCGGACATGCAGCGCTCGTGCGAGGTCGATACCGAGGTGCTGCTCAGTTTGATCCGCCGGCATCATCGCGCCGGGATGGATCTCCAGGGCGCGGTGCGGAAGGCGTTTGCATCGATCGAGGGCTGTGCGTCGGTTGCGATTCTCTTCCGCGAGTTCAACGTGCTGTTGCTCGCGACCAACAACGGAGCCCTGTACTACTGTTCCAATCCTTCGTCGGGCGTCTGCGTGTTCGCGTCGGAGGAGTACATTCTCCGCCGCCTGCGCGAAAGCGCCGATATCGAGAGTTCCCTGGGAAAGAGTCCGACTGTGAACCTCCGGGCGGGGCACGCCGTGATGGTGAGCCTGCTCGACGGATCGGTGGAGCCGTTCGCGCTGGGTGAAAGCGATGAGGCGTCAGCGCCGCCTGCGAAGGGGGAGGCGACCGCGGCGTCGTCCCGCGAAATCGTCGATCTTTCGACGCTGCCCGACTGGAAGCTCAACACCCGACAGGTTCGCACCTACGACTTCGAGGCCCGGTGCAGCTCGGATGATGTGAGCCTGCTGTTTCAGGGCAAGGAGGCGATCGCCGGGATCAAGCGGTGCACGCGCTGCATCCTGCCGGAGACCTTCCCGTTCCTGCAATTCGATTCCAACGGCGTGTGCAGCTTCTGCCGGAATCATCAGAAGTATCAAATCGAGGGCGAGGACGCGCTGCGAGCCGCGGTTGAGAAATTCCGCAGCAAGGACGGCCGGCCCGACTGCCTCGTCGGCATCAGCGGCGGGCGCGACAGTTGCTACGGCCTGCACTACGTGAAGAACGTGCTCGGCATGAATCCGATCGCGTACACCTACGACTGGGGCATGGTGACGGATCTCGCCCGGCGGAACATCTCGCGCATGTGCGGCAAGCTGGGCATCGAGCACATCCTCGTCTCGGCGGACATCAACAAGAAGCGGCGGTTCATCCGGAAGAACGTCCGTGCGTGGCTCAGGCGGCCGGACCTCGGCATGATTCCGCTCTTCATGGCGGGCGACAAGCAGTTCTACTATTACATGAACCAGCTGCGGAAGCAGACGGGCATCGACTTCATGCTCTTCTGCGCCGGCAACGAGTTCGAGCAGACGAATTTCAAGACCGGCTTCTGCGGCGTCGGGCCCGCGCCGAAGGGCATCCTGACGTCGCTGCCGCTCTTCAGCAAGATCAAGCTCGCGTCGTATTACGGACGGCAGGCGCTTCTGAATCCGGCGTATCTGAATTCGTCGATCCTCGACACGGTCTTCGCGTACTTCTGCTCGTACATGATGCCGCATGACTACCTGTATCTCTTCCACTACATCGGCTGGGACGAGAAGTCGATCATGAAGACGCTGTTCGACGAGTACGGCTGGGAACTCGCCGGTGACACCGTGGCGACATGGCGCATCGGCGACGGCACCGCGGCGTTCTACAACTACATCTATTACACCGTGGCCGGCTTCACCGAGATGGACACCTTCCGCAGCAACCAGATTCGCGAGGGCAGAATCAGCCGCGACGAGGCGCTGGAACTGGCCCGCAAGGAGAATCTGCCGCGCTACGAGGCGATCAAGTGGTACCTGGGCGTGATCGACATCGGAATTCCATTCGACGATGTGATCAGGACGATCAACGCGATACCCAAGCTGTACGCAACGAATTGAGTCGATCGACCGGGCGGCTGCGCGGACACGTCGCCAGGTGCGGGCCGGTCGACGTTCAAACGGATCAAATGCATGGCGACCGGAACGCAGGCCTTGAACAACGCGCCGACGACGCCCACCCACACTGCTGCTCACCGCGCGAACTCCCCGGCATCGACACCCGCGACCGCCGGCGACGTCGGCACGCGCCGCTATCGGCTGCTGCTGCTCACGATCCTGCTCACGGCGGCGCTGGTGGACCTCTTCTTCTTCACCGGCTTCTTTTCCAGCGACGACATCGGCTACTTCGGATCGGCCGACCATATTCGAACCGAGGGCACGGCGCCCGAATTCACGCCGCTGGGCACGCAGGCGGTGCTTCGTGCGACGGTGATCGGCTGGTCGATGCTCGTCATGTGGATATTCGGGCCACACGTTCAGACGGTGGCCTGCTCATTCGTCGTGTTTCATCTGCTGCTGATCTGGTCGGCGTCGCTGCTCGGTTCACGGCTGTTTGATCGCCGCGTCGCGCTCGTCGGCGCGTGGCTGACGGCGACGTGCCCGCTCTTCGTCACCTACAGCACGACGATTCTGCCCGACATTCAGATGGCCTGCTGTTTCGTGCTGTCGCTGTACGCCTTCATGCGTTCCTACGATCCGCTCGGCGACAAGTCGAGTACGGCGTCGGCCTGGGGCTGGATGCTGACTGCCGGGCTGATGTCGGGGCTTGCCTACGTGGCCAAGGAGTCGGGCCTGATTCTGTTGCCGTTCTATTTCGGGCTCTGGCTGATTTACAGCCGCGGGCGGGTGTGGAAGACGGCGATCTGGGTCGGCAGCGCCTACGCGATCGGCGTCGCCGTGGTGTTCGCGGCCGAATTTGTGCTGTGGTCGGTGCTGTCGCAGCATGCCTACGTTCGAATGGACTGGACGGTCAAGGAACTCGACGACGCGACGCGGGCGCACATCGCGCGGTACACGACGAATCCCCTGACGCGCCTGGCGTCGGCCGGCGGGCGATTCAACGAGTTCTTTCACTACATCCCCGTCGCGCTTCGATGGGCGCTCGCCGGCGTGCCGATCCTGTTCTGCGTGATCCGCGGGCGGCGATACCCCGTGCTTGCGCTGGCGGTCTGGTCGTTTGCGTACCTGACCTGGGGGACGATGCGATTCAATGAGTACTTTCCCCCGAGCATCAAGGCGCGATATTACATTCCGGTCATTCCGTTTCTTTGCATCGTCGCGGCGTTTGTCGCTGTGGCCGTAATGAATCGACTCACGGCCCCGACGTCGGCGCGAAAAGGCGTGCGAATCATCAAGGGCCTGCTGATCGCAGCCATCATCATCCTGCCGACGACCGGACTGGGAGTCTCGAACGAATACGCGGGTCGTCTCTATCGGTCGGAGAACGTACACAATTGCGTCGCCGCTTTTCGATTCGCGTCGGAACAGGGCGGCGACGTTCCCATTGTGCTGTCGCCGTACGTCGAACGACGGATGGACAGCTTCTTCGCCGAAAGACGACCGGCCCGGGTGAAGCCGTCCGACGGCCTTGCTTTCGACAATCCGACGAAACTGCTCGAACTTGGAGAGTTCTACTACATCTCCACCCGACGGCCGTTTGCCGGGTTCGTTCCGGAGCATCCGCTCGATGTGCTCATCAATCTCAACACGAAGAACGTCTATCTCGCGTCGGCCTGGCGTCAGGCGCTGGGTCGCGGCGTCGTGTGCTGGTATCCGAGCGAACCGGGTCGAACGTTGCTGGTGCTTCCGGATCTGACGGTGGCGTTGACGGAGGTCGGATGGTTTGAGGCCCCCGCGTCGCGCTGGCATGCGATCGCGACGATCATTGGCAATTCGGCGCTGACCGCGCTGGAGCCCGTGAAGGAGTCCGCGCGTTCTGTGGGCCTCATCAAGGTGAGCGTGACCCCGCGGCCGCCGTCGATCGAGCGCTCGCGTGACGAAGTCTCTGAATCGATGTGGAATATCGACCTATTGGGCGATGAAGACGGCTGGGTTATCGCGTTGCCGCCGGGCATCGATGATCGCATGGCGACATCGGGTCCGGACGAGACGCCCCCGACACCGGTGGAGCGAGTCGACGATGGCTTCGTTTTGAATTTTGATGCCAAGGCGTACGCATGGTTCTATCCCACGCCCGATTGGATACAGTCCGACGGCGCGCTGACCGGCGCCGGCCGGTACGAGGTGCGACTGGAGGCGTTGCCATTTGAAAAGGGGGCGGCGGAACTCCGGTTCGACGTCTTCGCGGACGCGGAGTGCACACGGCGCCTCTTGCGGAAGCGAATCAACGTTCGTAAGGCCGCGACGATCTTTCAGCTGCAATCGGATTCGCCCGTTCTGTATATCAAGCCGGCGTTCAAGTTGTCCGGCCGCGGCCGGATTGAGATTCGGCAGTTCACGGTCACGCGTGTGGACGGCTGAAGCGCCATTCGCGAATCACGATATCGTGTTTCGCGCTCGCGAAGGTCGAGGTGTTTCGTCGATGGTCGCGCCGGCCCGTTTCTTCACATGAGTTGTGAGGCCCTGACGGGTGGTTAATATGGCGATTCGCATTTTTGCGGCCGACGTCGAATTGCGCGTCGGTCGGCGAATTCAATGGATTGATTCATGACCGAAGTTCAAATCGGGTCCGGGGAAACGCGGGCGACATCCGAACCACGCAGCGTCGCCGTGGGTATGCTGGGCGAGCGGGATGAGAAAGGTCGCGTCGCACGTCTGTTGCTATTGTGCATCGCCGCGGCGTTCGTGCTCGATCTCGTGTTCTTCACCGGGTTCTATGCCAGTGACGACATCGGCTATTTTGAGAGTGCGCGAAACTGGTATGTCGAC
>CALLKH010000618.1 GCA_938008425.1 uncultured Planctomycetaceae bacterium
GTCGGCAGCGCAATGTCCTCGGCGTGGCGGTACAGCGCGATCGACGGGTCTGCCGGTTCTCGTCGGCTTCGGCATCAGCCGGTCCGAGCATGTCAGGTCCGTCTGCAGATTTGCGGACGGAGCGATCGTCGGAAGCGCCATCGTGCGTCGGATGCTTGAACAGGTGGAGGCGGGGCGCGAAGAGTCGGAGCTTGCGGGGGAAATCGGAAGGTTCGCGGAAGAGTTAATGCTCTGAGGCTCTCAGGGCGTTCGCAGCGGTTCGCCATTCCGCCCGTTGTCAGCGGCGATCCAGTTCGAATGTGCCATCAATCCGGCACCGGTCTGTTTGCGATTGCATTTTCAGGCAAAAAAAAAAAACGCCGTCGGATAGACGGCGTTGGTCGGCTTCACTGCGACTTATGGGGTTTTCGGCCACGTGGGCCGAAAAAAGAAACCGAAGACAAAAAGAGCGACAGGCGTGCCAATTCAACCACGAGTGTTCGGGCCGGAGAGAGGAAGGATCGTGGTCGAACGTGGGCTGGCACGCCCATCGCTCTGTCTGTCCTCGGTCTATTCTAGTCTACCGTATTCGTGTTCGCAGCTAAGGAAAAGTCGTAATCTCGTTCGGAAAACTCCGGTCCGAAAAAAGCCGAACCGCCCCAAATCTGCCAACGACACGAAAGCGGAATCAGCACCAACCGGCAAGTCTTACTCTAGTGTTTCGGTCAGTGCTCGTCAATCTGCCTCGCCGGAATACCGACGAGGCAGATTGTATTTAGAGCAGAATCGTCGGATTTCGTCAAGCCTGACTTTACGCAGAAATATGCTCTAAATCAGGCAAAAAACCGAGTCTACAAATCGGTCAAGTCGGTCACGGCGCGACCAGAATATCGACCATCGCCTGTGTGTCATCCTCGTCCAGTAAGCCGAACGGCGCCGCCAGGTCCGCGCAATCGAAGAACTCGACGTCGCCGAGCAACGCATCGACGTATCCCTGAAGGTCGTTACCGTCAATGAAGCCGTCGAAGTTGAAGTCGCCCTTCGGCGATGCACTGCCCTGGGCGGAAAGGCTCGCGGCGCTCTCGCCGCAATCGCCTTCTGCCGTGACCCAGTAGAAGTACGTCAAGGCCGGGTCACCGGACGCATCGCGCGTCGCCAGGCCAATCGTTGAGTCAATCAGCGCTGCAGTCCCAAAGTTGTCCACCGTGTTGCGCCACACGTTGAAGGCATTCGCGACGGGGACGTCATTCCAGGTGATGTCCACAGCGCCGCACACGGTCTCGGATGTGGCGGCCACGCCCGTGGGGGCGGGCGGCACGTCAAGCCGGGAACCGGAGTCTGTTGTGCTGAATCCGCTGCAGCCTGAAGTGTTGCAGGCCTTGACCCAGTAGAACTGGACGCTGCCGGCCGGGGCCGTCGTGTCGCTGTAATTCGTCGCGACGATCGAGTCGGCGATCATTGTGGCCGTCCCTGAGTTGTTGACGCTGTTCCGCCAGACTTCGTAATCGTCCGCACCCGTCGAGGCCGACCAGGTGAGAGCGATTTCGTCGCAGGAAATATCGTCCGCCGCGGCCAGGCCCGTGGGCGGATTGGGAACCGGCACCTGCTGGGGGACGCAGCCATCGACGATGAAGGCGTCGATGCCGGCCTCAACGATATTCTGAGTGCCGATGTCGTTCGCGGTGAATCGCACGCGGATGGTGGTCGAAGCGGAGAAGTCTGTTCCGGCGACGAGCGAGTCCGTTCGCCACTGGCCGAGGGCGGTGGTGTAGTTTCGAACCGTCGCCCAGTTGTTGCCGGCCGCATTGGTTGCAACCTCGACGCGAAGCGAATCGCCGCCCGCAAGCGGGCCCGCTGTCGTGTCATTGAACCAGTATGCGTACGACACCGCGTCGCCGGCGGTCATGCTGAAGACCGGCGAAGTCAGAATCGTCTCGCCGTTGTCAATATCCGAATTCTCGTTGGCGGCGTCGTTATCGCTGAGGTAGCAACGACTGGAGCCGTCGAAGTCGGCAAGCGGTGCGCCGCGGTTGAAGTTGGTGACGGGAATTCCGCGTTCCCAGTGGCCGTCGCTCGCGCTGCCGCTGACGGTCCACCCCTGATCCGTCTCGAAGTTATCGTTGAACGCGAGGGGGCCCATGATCGCCGTGAACGGCGCTGCTCCACCGCCGGCCGGCAGGGTGATCTGTCCGGCAGTTGTGCCGTTTACGGAGATGAAGAATTCGGGCGTGGCGCTGCAATCCGTCGCGGGCAGCGTCGCCTGGTAGTTGTTGCCACCGGTGCTGGTCAGTGCCACGCCGGTGTAGGCGCCGCCGAAGTAGCGATAGAACAGGTTGGCGGTGCCCGGGACGAGGGTGTCGTCGTTCGGATTGATCGTCACATTGAAGACCGTCGGGTCGCCATTGAGAAGGACAGACGGCGCACCGTTCGGAAGCACGATCGAAGGCGGCGAAAACACCGGGGCGGTGAAGCTGAGATTCAGCCGATAGAGCTGCACCTCGATCGGGGCGTTGGTTTCATAGACGCGAATGTAGTAGGTGCCGACGGTGTTGAGCGAGGTGCCGTTGAGTGTTTCGGCATTGCCCGCGGTCGTCGCGTTTCGGGTGGCGAGCACCGTGGTGCCGTTCGAGGCCAGGATATCGAATGCGAGATCGCAAATCGAGAGGGTATCGACGTTGTTTCCGCTGCAGCACGAACCGGACTGGCCCGGGCAGGACTGATCGCTGTCATCGTACGTCAGGCCGAGCGGAAGGACCGTGACGTTGATCGAAACCGGCTGCGAGACCTGGAATCTGAAGTAGTCAACCTCGGCATTTGCGTCGATGCTGAGGACCGAACTGCTCGGAATCGTCGGGGACGGGACCAGGCCGACATTGGCCGAGCCGCCGACGCCGAAGGTGCCGAGGTCGGTCGCCTGGCCGGTGCTGTTGTTCGGTTCGAACGGGTCGCCGTAATGCCGATGAGAATTGCGAACGTCGTCGTGGCGCGGGCCGTCATAGCTGGTGCTGACGAACGGCTCCATCAGCTTGGTCTGCTGAATCGGGCAGACGTGCAGCATGCCGAGGCCATGACCGTGTTCGTGGGCGATGACGTTTCGAAGGCCGCGGGAGACATTTGACGTGTTGTTATAGAAGGAGTCAAACGCGTCGAGCACCATGTCGCCGTCGTTCGGGAAATTGTTGTAGGCGAGTACGCCGCTGCCGCCGTCGAGCGTCTTGGCGCCGATGCGAACATCGGCCCGAACGTTGAGCACGCCGGGATTTTGATTCATCGTGACGCCGTCGTCGTTCGGTTCATAGACATAGGTGATGCCGCAGAGCTGGCCCCACCGCGTGAAGACCTGGTCGAAGATCGGCTTCCAGACGGTCTGGTTGCCATAGAGACTGTTCATCCACGCGTTGAACTGGTTGGTGCCGGAGGGAAAGCCCGACATCGAAGGAATCGTGATGCCGTCGGGTGGGAATCCGTAGGTCAGGGTAATCGGATCGCCCTGGTTGCCGGTGGAGCCCGAGGCGGTCGACGACCATCGACCGGTCTGGTTGTAGCGGCCGTCGAATGAGCTGCCGAACGTGAAGAGGTCCACAATTTCCTGCGGGGTGTCGGGCGCCATGCACACCATCACCAGCGGGCCGTTGTTCGGATCCATCTCGGCAGCCAGTCGCTCGATGAACAACTGCTGGTAGAAGGGCGGGAGCTTATCGAGCATTTCCGGATACATGGCCGTCGCGAAACGCTCGAATGCGGACGAATCGCTCGGAATTGCCGGAGACTCGGCAGTCACGGTGTCGGAGCTGACCGATGCCCGTTCGCCGGGAGATGATTCAAACGACCAGCGCGCGGCGGCGCCGAGCGAAAGACCGAAAGCACAACAGGTAAAAACAATGACAAAGATGCGCGAACTTGCTCGCGAGCGACCGAGTTTCATCAGGTTCTCCATAGTTGAACGATTGCCGCCGTGTGGAGGTCTGTGGACCGACGAACGGAGCAAACGTGCGATCAGGCCGCACCGTGGCGCGCGGCTTCCCACTCTACCCATTGACGCATGTCGTGCGATCGGGAGGCACGAATGTAAGCTCAGGTGTAATAACCTATCCCCACTATCTGATGTTCAATCATAGCGGAACCGCTTGCGTGTTCGCTACTTGTGAAGTGAGGATTTTCCCAAGTTTTCGGTGCTTTGCCGTTTTTTTGGGAAGATTTCGGTCAAAAAAACGCCGTGCATCGAGATTGCCCGGCCCTCGGCGACTGAACATAATCCTCGCGTGGTTGTGTCCGACACGATCACTCGTGACGCGGTATTCAAGTCCCTGAGGGAGCGGATCGAGGCAGGGGAGACCCTCCTTGCTGTTTCCGGGCTGTGGGGGAGTTCCGCGCCCATTCTCTGCGGATCGCTCTCACTGAATTTCAAACGCCCGCTTCTTTACGTCACCGCCCATCTCGAGCAGGCGGATAACGCCCAGGACGAATTCGAGACCATTCTCGGTCGTTCGGTCGAGCTGCTTCCAGCGTGGGAGACGCTCCCGGATGAACATTCCGGGGAGAGTGAAATCGGGGCGGAACGGGCCAGGCTCTGCGACCGCCTGCGACAGGGACTCGCCACGATCATCGTCGCGCCGATCCAGGCGCTCACCCAACCCGTACCGACGCCGGCCAGCCTCGATGCGAATACGTTGATCCTTGTGAAAAGCCAGGCTGCGGCGCCCGATGACCTCGCCGCATGGCTTGTCGCTCGTGGTTTCACCCGGCTGGATCAGGTTGAGCAGCCCGGAGATTTCGCCCTGCGCGGGGGCATTCTTGATATTCTCGCCAGTGCCGATACCGATCCCGTTCGAATCGAGTTCTTCGGTGATCAGATCGAGTCGATTCGCCAATTCGATATCAGCACCCAGCGTTCGATGCGGGAACTCCCGTCGGTCAGGATTACCCGGGCGCCGGAGTCGGAATCGCTTGCAACGGCCGAGTCGACCAGTTTTCTGAACTACCTGCCGCCGGACTGCATCATTCTCGTGAACGAGCCGCTTGAAGTGTCGGAGGTCGCGCGAACGGTGCTCGACCGGCTCGGAAATCCGGTGGGCCACTATCCCATCGAGGCGATCCTCAGGCAGTTCGCGGCCTTTCATCAGGTTCACCTGAGCCGATTCGCGGTCGCCAGTGTGCCCGATTCCGCCTCGCTGAGCGTCTCCTGCGAGGGTCTGCCCGCCTTCGACGCCAAGTCAACCGACGCTGTTCGACAGTTGCTCGATTTTGCCCGCGAGATGCCTGTCGTGGTCTACTGCGACAGCCCCGGCGAGGAGACGCGCCTCCGAGAACTCATGGACCAGGTCCTTCGCGAGACGAATGTTGACCCGGCGACGCTCGGCCGCGTCGAGATTGAAATCGGCCTCGTTCACGAAGGCTTCATCTGGAAGTCCGGGCGGCAGACGCCGACCGTTGGTGCGTTGAAAAACGACAAATCGCCGTTGCGCGGGTCGGTCGCAGTCGTTCCGCACCATCAACTGTTCCGGCGCTATTCGCAGGTCCGTCGAATCCGTCGCACGCCGGTCGGCCGGCCGATCGAGTCGTTTCTCGATCTTCAGGACGGCGACTACGTTGTTCACATCGTTCACGGCATCGCGAAATACGTCGGCATGAAGACGATGCGCAAATCGGACTCCCGCAAGAGCGAGGAGTTCCTGACCCTTCGCTTCGCCGAAGACTCGACGATGCATGTGCCGGTGTCGCAGATTGACCTCGTGCAGAAGTACATCGGCGCGAAGGGCCTTCGTCCGACGCTGTCGAAACTCGGCGGCAACCGGTGGCAGTCGACCAAGGCGAAGGTGGAAGAGTCGCTGAACGACCTTGCCTCGGAGTTGCTGCGAATTCAGGCCGAACGAGCGTCCGAGGAGGGCGTGTCGTTCCCGGAAGACACCCGCTGGCAGGGCGAGTTCGAAGACTCGTTCCTCTATACCGAGACGCCGGATCAGCTCAACGCCCTCGGCGAAATCAAGAGCGATCAGCGCCGAGCCCGGCCGATGGATCGCCTGCTTTGCGGAGATGTCGGCTTCGGCAAGACCGAACTCGCCATCCGCGCCGCGTTCAAGGTGATCGAATACGGCAAGCAGGTGGCCGTACTGGTACCGACGACCGTGCTGGCCGAACAGCACTATCGCACGTTTCGCGAGCGGC
>CALLKH010000619.1 GCA_938008425.1 uncultured Planctomycetaceae bacterium
ATTGATCGTTGCGTCGCCGCTGGGGATCGCAATCGTCTCGGACTTGAACCCAAACTTCGCCGGCAGCGACCCGGGCGGCGGATTGTTCGCCGACGCACTTTCCGCAGGCTCATGCTGTGGCGACGGGGAGACACAGGCCGATGCGAGCAGAAACCCGAGCACACAGTGGGTGAGATAACGCATCGGCGTCAGTCTGTTGGTCATGATGTCCTCCTTCGGATCGGCCGGCGCGGTTCACCTGGGCGGCTCGCCGGCGGCGATCGCCGTCCTGGCACGCGAACTTGGTCTTCACCCGCAAACCAATCAATCGCGATTTGTCAGTTGCCGCTAAAGATAGTCGACAACGAGATATACGGCCTGCCTTGAAGAATCATAGTAAAGCTCATAGCGCGCCCGATTGTCGATCCGTTGCCATATTAGCGGCGCCTCGAGTTCATGAGGCAGAAACCAGTTCGGAACGGGATTCACTCCCCGATTCCGACCACCAATGGGACCGATGTGCTCCCCTGGCGTGAACGGGCCGTCGAGCTTCAGGATTTTCGCGAGGCGGTCGACGGTTTCGCGATCAGCGCCGAAGCAGATGCCCTCGGTGCGATCCTGAAAATCAGCCTGTGAAACAAAACCCCGAAGATCGCGGATCGAATCGCCGGGTTCAATTTCGAAATACTCGACGAACAACTCACGGCCGAAGGGCCCGCGACACCCGTAGATCGTCCACGCGATGGAGGCCAGTGCGAATACTGAGAATACGTACACATGCGATCGCCGGTGAATGAATCGGTACGCGCACCAGCCCATGAGTAGTCCGAGCAACGCCGCCAGGGCCGCGCTAAGCGCCGCGACGATGGCATACGTAATTGATCCGAAGGGACCAAGCCAGTGGTAACCCAGGATGAACGCGAGGCCGGCGTTAGTGATGATCAGCAGCGGAGACGCCACGACCACGCCGATCCAGATCTGCCTGCGAAGCGAAGCGGCTCTTCCCCATTCGGGAACACCTGGCGTTATCGCCGACTCTTCCGCCGAACTGGTTGAGATGCCCTTCATGACCGGCCCCGTCGCACACCCGCTTCCACCGGCAACCGCCCCCGGCGCCGGTCGACTCTCAGTCAACACCACGCGTCCGTTCGCGCCTAATCCCACGATGCGCGACGGGCCACTGAGGAAAATCACCACCGGAATGAATACAAGAGCTGATTCTAAGGCTGCTCAATCACTGCTGCAATGAGCACCGCGCGCGCAGACGTCCCCTGCGGCCCATTTTTGAATGGAAAGCGAACGAACTTTGAAACGGGCAGGTGACTGGGCCGTACCGGGGCGCGCGATCAAACCGGCCGCGGGCGCAGGCAGAGAATCTTGCGCGGCGCGCCGGATGCGGCCGTCGGCGCCGGACGAAGATTAGACGGCATCGGCCGACGGGCCAGGATGGCACATTCTCGTTCGAGCGAGGCGATCTCGGCCTGAATGCCCGAGAGCGATCGCGCGGCGGCCTCGTAATCCATGAGGTGCTTCTCGAATTCCGTTCGCATCTCTTTCAGCCGGGCTTCGCGGTCGCCCTTGAGACGGCTGAGGATGCCGCCGAAGCTCATGCCTTCGAATTCGAACAGTCTGCGCTTCATTGATTCGGCCTGAAGCATCATGTTCTTGAGGCGCTGCTCGGCCTCGCTGAGGGTCTTGCGCTTTGCAGAGAGCTGCCGGTGTACGCAGGCGCTCAGTTCAACCACTTCTTCCTGATCAACTCCAAAAAATTCCGCGGCCGTCGTCATCGTTCATTCCCGTGTCGCCGTCCGTGGCTCCCGAGCCTGTCAGATCGACCCGGGGCACACGCGCGAGCGTGCGCTGTCCGGAATCCGGGGCAAGGCTCTTGAAGAAACGCGACACGCCCGCATTCGATCCGCGCGGGGCGTGGGTGTGACGTCGAGATGGGTCGCTCTGATTGGAATATACGATACGTTTTGCCAGGTCGCCGACTCTTCGCCCCCGCAACGGAGAAGTTACGACCGAAAAGGCGCGGAAGTCATCGGCCGCGTCCCGTCAGCGCGATGTCGGATCCGAGAATGTTGAAATGCCTACCGGCACGAGTCGCGCGGCTCAGAGCAATTCACGATTGGGTGAACCCGGGTTTGACGAAGCTTCAGGCCGCTTCAG
>CALLKH010000620.1 GCA_938008425.1 uncultured Planctomycetaceae bacterium
CAACGGACGGGTTTTGGGCGAGAATACCGGGTTTCAGACATCGGTAGGGCGAAGCGTATGGGACACGACATGCTGAAGACTCTCGCGAGCGGAAAAAAGTGGACGGAACTGGAAGCGGAGTGGCTCTCCGCAATCTCTCAGCCGGTGACGGTGCCGGAAGACCTGCTTGGCGTCATCGACGCCGCGGTTGAGGCGGGGCAGGGCAAGCTGGCCGAATCGATGGGATGGGCCTGGCTCTCCAGCATGAAGGAAAAACACTCGGCTCGCGACGCGCTTCAGCTTGGACGAGGTCTACTTCTACGCCTGCCCGACGGTGAGCAGCTTCGCGACGAGATCCTCTCGCTGTACAAGCAGACGCACTCGGACCACCCGGCGCTGGAGAACTGGGTCGATCGTTCCGGGCTCAAGGAAGGCAAGTCGGTTCGCCGCGCACTGCGCTATCTCGATGTCGGCCTTCGACTCGCCGAAGGCGCCTACATCAAGCATCGTACGGACGATGAGGCGGCGCAAATCGTCGAAACCGATTTTGACGCCGAGGAAATTCGAATCCGTACCGCTCGAAGCACGAAGACGCTCACGCTCTCGGAAGTCATCAACGATTACGACCCGACTGACGAAAACGATTTTCACGTCATGGAGCAGTTGAACCCGGGGCGCGTTGCGGAACTGCTCAAGAACGACCCCGTACAGCTCGCCATTGGAATCTGCCGCTGTCACAAGAATCAGATCGACCGGGACGAGCTCAAGCTCATGCTGGTGCCGCAGTACCTGCCGGCCGGTAAGTGGTCTGACTGGTGGAACAAGCTTCGCAACGCCCTGAAGAAGACGCCCAACCTTCGAATGGAAGGGCGGTCGCCGATGTTCCTGATCTACGACCCCGTCGGCCAGTCAATCGAGCAGGAAACCTGGACGGCGTTCAAATCCTCCGATCAGCCGCGGCAATGGCTCGAAGTGCTTGAGGCGTATCTCCGCGACAAGAAGGCGAACAGCGCTGATCCCGATCCGGAGTTTCTTAACCGCGTTCAGAAAGGCCTCGTCGGACACATCGAGCGATATCGGCGGCACCACGACCACGAGAATGCATTCGCGACCGCGCTGGTGATCGAACGACTCGCGGCCGACGGGCTGCCGATTCAGACCGACGCCCACGGCACCGCGATCGAGATGCTTCGCAGCAGCGAGAATCCGATTTCGGATATCGCGGCGATCCCTGACGCACGATTGTGGAATATCGCCGCGGATGTGATCGAACAGGCGTTCCCGGAGAAATGGCCCGAGTACTTCGGCGAGATGATCCTTCACGCGCCCGCCGGCATGTGCGACACGCTCGCCAAACGGATCGAGGGCGCCGGCAAGGGTGAACTGCTCACTGGCGTCGTCGATCGGGCGCTGTCGGACCCGGGTCGACACACCGACGCCGTGATGTGGATCTGGAAAGGGCCCTCGGTCAGCCAGACGCTGCCGATTCCACCGGCGTTGGAGCTTTGCACACTCGTGCTGGCGCTGGTCGGCCCCGCCCGCCATTCCGAGGGCAAACTCGCCGGACAGACCGTCAATGAGCTTCGTGCCAAGGTTCGTGCAGGAATCGGCGCGAAGAACTTCGCAAGATTTCGCGAGTGCCTCAGTGCCATGGACCTGCCCGTCGCGCAGGCGTTTCGTCGCCAGATCGAGCGGGCCGAAGGGCTGGGACCCAGCGCTCAAAGCGAGCTGCTGAGCCTGTTGAGCGAAGCATTTCCCAAGCTCTACGTCAAGGCCGAGGTGCCGATCTGGGACGATGAATCGACGCTTTACTTCAGCCGCGAGGGCCTCAAGGCCAAGGAAGCCGAACTCGACGAGATCGTCAACGTCAAAATGCGCGAGAATGCAAAGGCCATCGGCGAGGCGGCGGCGCGCGGCGATCTCAGCGAGAATTCCGAGTACAAGTACGCCCTGGAAGAGCGCGATCTTCTACGAGCCCGCGTCGCCAATATCAACGCGGACCTCGCAAAGGCAAAGGTCCTCGAACCTGAGTTGATTCCCATCGAGAAGGTCAGCATCGGCCAGAAGATCACGCTCAAGGCGATCGGAGACGGCAGTCAGCTTGAATTCACCATCATGGGCGTCGGCGATGGTGACCTGAATCGCCATATGTACTCGTACCAGACGCCG
>CALLKH010000621.1 GCA_938008425.1 uncultured Planctomycetaceae bacterium
ACTGAGCGACGAGGAAATCGTCAGAATTCGAACGAGAGCATTGGAACAGCCGAGGGATCGTGAGGACGAACTGGCGGCTACTTTGGATCGAATGGGGTTAATGGGCCTGGTGCTCTTCGTGGTCGGCGCCTACCTGTGTATTGAGGGATTGTGGACAGGAGGCACCGCTCACTTTGGCTTATTCCGGATCAGGGGGGTTGAAGGGCTGATGGCGGTGACCAGTGCCTTTGTATTCACTCTGGTTTTTATTTGGATCCGTAACCTCACAGACAGATTCAATTCCAGAACCATGCTGATCATCGGCGTGATCTGGTTTGTTGGATCGATGATGTTCAGTTCATGATTTCAATTCGGACCACATCGTCACGCTTGCAACTGTCGCAAGGTGCAGGTTCTACTCCAGCATGAGTGTCAAGTCACAGACACAAGCTCCCAGTTCGTCCTTCCGCTTTTCGACCTTCGCCACGACGATTCCGTTGGCCACGAGCGATTCGCGGTTCTCATCGGAGATCCGCGGATCATCGTCGAACATGAGCTCCGTGCTCAGCTCGGCGTAGCCTTCAGCCCGCACCTCGTAATGCACGTGCGCCGGCGGGCCGTCGCCGGGGTAGCCCGACGGCCGGATGGTTCGATATTCGTAGCTGCCGTCCTTCGCGGTCTTGAGGTAGGCGAAGAGCCGGGGATTCAGCGAATCGCCCATTGAGGCGGTGTTGCCGCCGCCGGAGGAATAGGTACCGTTGACGTCGGTGTGGTAGACGTAAATCAGGGCGTCGGGAACCGGCTTGCCGTCGGCGTCTTTGACGGTGCCGGTGACGACGATGCGATCGCCGGGCTCCTCGGGCGTAACCAGCACGGCTGATGATCCCGTGGCATAGCGGCGAATCGCGTCGCGAAAGGCCCGCTGTTCGTGGATGAAGAACCAGGCGGGATCGGCGATAACGTCGGCGGACTTGAAGCGGCCGGCGGCAAGTCGCTTTTCGATGTCGGTGATGAGGCGATCGACGTGCGGCCGGGTGCGGTCGTTGATGCCCGTCTCGCGAAGATAGTCGATGAGCCCGCGGCTGAGTTCCGGCAGCCAGTCGTATTCGATGTCGGCGGCGCCTTTTCGAGCGACGTCGTCTCCGATGACGCGCTTCACGATGTGCAGACCGGCGTCGATTCCGGCCGACGCGCCGGCGGCAGTCATGAGGTCGCCGTTGTCGATGATGCGTCTAGTGGGCTGCACATCGGTCTTTGGCGAGGCGGTTCGCAGGGCGTCGACGGCGTCATGGGATGTCGTAGCCTCGACATCGTCGAGCATGCCGCATTTGGCGAGCACGAGCGCGCCGCTGCCGATCGACATCACGATTTCAGCGTTGAGGCCGTGTTCCTGGACCCAATCGATGATCGCCGCGTCTTCGAGGGTCGAATCGACCACGCCGCCGGGGATGATGAGAATTTCCGGCGTCGGGCAATCGGCGATGGCGTGGTTCGGGGTGATCGTGAGAAAGCCGCTTCGCACGGGCTCGGCGCCCGCGGCGACGGTGTAGACTCGGAATGCGTTGCGGCCAAAGGCGCGGGCGCTCGCGAGCACGCCGGCCGGTCCCGTGAAATCGAGCGGATCGACGCCGTCGAAGATCACGACGGCCACGTTTCGAACGGGCTCCAGCGGGATGAGGCGCATCCGGCAAACGTCGCAGCGACCGGGCTCGTCGAAGGTCTTGTCGTGGCATTCGTGATCGCAGGGGGGGCAGACGTACTTCTTCACGGCAGGCGATGCCTGCTGCTCCTCGGCGTGGAGGCCGGCAGACATGAAGGAGATCGACAAGGCCGCGATGGTCGGAATCAGGGTATGGCGCATTGGAGTCCTCATCTGCGTGCGAATGGGGATTTGAATCAGAGACTCGGTGTACTGTTAAGAACGGCTTCGCGAACGACACCTTTCGCGGAACGATGTCGGCGAAGATGGGGTATTCTCGGCAGAGCGGCGTTAGCCCGCGACTTTCAGAGGCTCGCCACACTCCGGGCAGATGCCGCTGACGTTTCCCTCCATCGGGTAGCCACAGTCGCCGCAGAGGCCCTTTCTGCGACGACTGCGCGCGATGCGCTTGGTACTCATGAACCACATGCCGATGGCAATGAGCGGGGCAATTCCCGACCAGATCGGCACTCGAATGTAGACGTCGGTCTCGAGGGTTGTCTCCAGATGGAAATAGAAACCCAGCACGGAATTCTGACGCGCCGTTCGATCGATCAGGGGGCCGACGCGTTTGCGCATGCCCTCGTATTCACGCGCCAGATTTCGCTCGATTCGAAGTATTTCCCTGTTGAGCTGATCCGGGTCCATGGCGATTTGAGAGGATTCTCGCCCTTTCGTTCCAAATAGGGTGCGGGATGGCTCTTGGCGTCCCTCTCGAAGTTCCTCGATTTCAAATTCGGCCGCCATCTTGTTGGCGTCGCGCATCGTGATGAAGGCTCTCCTCCAGACGGGAAATGCGTCCCTGATGGTAGGGCGATCGAGAAGTCGAGGCGGCGCGTTATTTCCGAGATAGGCGAAGGTGACTCCGCCGTCCTTCAGGAGGACAAAAGTCCAGGGGTCCCCGTCGGAGTCCAATTCCCGGTAGACCGAGCCAAAATAGCTGGACACGGCCACGGCGATCAGAATGAGTGTGAAGAGGCCGATCCGGATTTTCCAGATGCGCCTGCGGTGTATCCGCGCAGCGCCGGCGGGGTCTCCCAAACCTGGCGGTGCAGGCGCTGACTCCGAAGGTTCAAGCGAATCCATTTGTTCGTCCGGCCCAGGCTGAGTCGACTTGAACTCAGACCCCATACTTTTCCATGTACCGTTCCATCCGCTCGATTTCCAGTTCGCTTCCGACGAAGAGCGGCGTGCGCTCGTGCAGCGAGCCCGGCACCTTTTCGAGGATGTTGGTCTTGCCGTCGGTCGCGCGGCCGCCGGCCTGTTCGGCGATGAAGGCGATCGGGTTCGCCTCGTACATGAGCCGCAGCTTGCCCTTCGGCGATTTGGCGGTGGGTGGGTAGAGGAAGATGCCGCCGCGGAGCAGGGTGCGATGGAAGTCGGCCACGAGCGAGCCGATGTACCGCGCGCTGTACGGGCCGGCCTCCTCTGACTTGCACCAGTTGAGATACTCGCGAATGCCCGCGGGGAATGAATTGAAATTGCCCTCGTTCACGCTGAAGTATTTTCCGGACTGCGGCATTCGCACGTTTTCCGCCGCGAGAATGAACGAGCCGACCGAGGGATCAAGCGTGAAGAGGTGCACGCCTTCGCCGGTGGTGTACGCCATGACGGTGCTGGAGCCGTACACGATGTATCCCGCCGCGACCTGCTTGTGGCCGGGCTGGAGGACATCGTTCATCGGGTCGCGGCCCTTGCAGGCCGTGGTGTCGCGCTCGAAGACGGAGAAGATGGTGCCGACGGAAACGTTGACATCGATGTTGCTGCTGCCGTCGAGCGGGTCGAAGATGATGATGTACTTGCCTGAGGTTTCGCGGACGATTCGCGGCTCATCGAGCTCCTCGGAGGCGATGATGCCGATGCTCTCGCGGTAGCAGAGGCAGTTTTCGAGCGTGACGTTGGCGATCATGTCGAGCTTCTGCTGCTGCTCGCCGTGGACGTTGACGTCGCCCGCTTCGCCGAGGACTTCAAGAATGCCCGCACGGCGCACCTTGGCGGAGATGATTCGCCCGGCCAGCGTGATGCCGACGAGCACGGAGCTGAACGCGCCGGTGGCGGTGGGGTGCTGGCCCTGCTGTGAGAGAATGTGCTGCTCAACGGTGCAGAAGATGGGCGTCTGGGTGGTCGCGGCGGTTTTTGACACGCAGGATCTCCTCATTGTTTTCAAAGCAGATGGTTGACGCGATCTCCGGCGATGTCGAAACGAGGGGCCGAGAGTGGCCGGACCCGTGGGTCCGCCGCGCGCCGGCGGACACTGACGTCCGCACGTTCAGAACTCTTTCTATTTTATCTGCGGCGTGAATGCCACTGAAGGGAGGCGGAATTGATTATTTTTTGATCGGACTATCGGCCCGCGGGTTTGCATGCCGGTGCGTGTTCGGGTTTCGTCGTTCATTGACAGGAAAAACGTTTTACGTCGCCGCCAGTGCCCGTTGCCGGTCGTGGCGACGCAGATCGTCGATCATCTCGTCCAACTCGCCGCGAACGATCTTTTCGAGCGAATAGCTCTCGTTCACGCGATGGTCGGTGCAGCGATTCTGCGGGAAGTTGTAGGTGCGAATGCGCTGGCTGCGGTCGCCGGAGCCGATCATCGACCGGCGGGCGGACTCGCGCTTGTTTCGCTCGATGTCGTCGAAATGCTGCTTCACGCGGCTGGCCATGATCCGGCGGGCCTTGGCGCGGTTCTTGTGCTGGCTCTTTTCGTCGCGCATCGAGACGGTGATGCCGGTGGGGATGTGCTCGAGGCGAATCGCGCTGGAGACCTTGTTCACGTTCTGACCGCCGGGGCCGCCGGCGCGGCTGACGTGCTCGAGAACGTCCTTCTCCCAGTTGATGTCGACGTCGGTCTCCTCGACCTCGGGTAGAACTGCCACTGTTGCGGCACTTGTGTGAATGCGCCCCTGGGTTTCGGTGACCGGGATGCGCTGGACGCGATGGCCTCCGGCCTCGTAGCCGAAGCAGGTGAAGACGCCGGGGCCCTTCACATTGAAGACGACTTCGCGGTAGCCGCCCTGGTCCGAGGAGGACGCGTCGAGCAGTTCGGCCTTGAACCCCTTGATCGCGGCGTAGCGGGAGTAGATTTCGTAGAGATCGCCTGCGAACAGCGCCGCCTCCTCGCCGCCGGTGCCCGCGCGGATTTCGATGATGACCGCATCGACCGTGGCCTCGTCGCCGGCGATGAGGTTGTCGATCAGACCGTCCATGATGACAGTGGCCTTCTCGGTGAGTTCCGGCACCTCGGCCTCGGCCAGCTCGCGCATCTCGGCGTCGGTCGCGGCGTCGGCGATCATCGCCTGGTTTTCCTCGATCTGGGTGAGCAGCCTGCGGTACTTCCGGTATGGATCAACGATGCGGCGGAGCGCGGCGAGTTCCTTGGAGAGCTTCACCAGGCGCGTCGGATTCGAGCCGACGGCCGGATCGCCCATCTCGGTGTTGATGGCGTCGAGCCGTTTCGACATTTCGTCGAGCTTGGCGAGGAAGGCCGAACTGGCGTGGGTGTCGGACATGTGACGTTCTGCCGGGAAAGTTGAGCGTCGGTCAGGCGGTTTCGGAACGGCGGACGAGGTTGACGGGCCGGGATAAAGCAATCACGCCGTTGCGACGGGATCGAGACCGATCTCGCGGCAACGGCGTGATGATATGATCGAACGGAAGCTAAGCCTTGGCGGCGGGAGCCTTCTTGCCCTGCTGGAAATAGTTGCCGCCGAACTTCTTCTGGAACTTTTCGACGCGGCCGGCGGTGTCAACGAACTTCTGCGAGCCGGTGAAGAACGGATGGCACGCCGAGCAGATTTCGACGGCGATTTTCTGCACGGTGCTGCCGGTGTGAAACTTGTTGCCGCAACCGCAGGTGACTTCGCAGTCGGCGTAGTACTTCGGATGAATGTCGTCTTTCATGATCCCTTGCCTCAGCTTTCGTCGATTGCGCCGCGGTGTCTACCGGGGTCGAATCGAGC
>CALLKH010000622.1 GCA_938008425.1 uncultured Planctomycetaceae bacterium
CATGGAGTTGTGCGTGGCGAACTCGGCGATGTCTTCCTGGCTGCCGTCGGTCAGCCCTTCGAGCAGCTTGTTGCTGGTGTACGCCCCGCGCGCCTGAAGCGGCGACTTGCCGTCGCGGACGCGTTCGAGATCGATGAGCAGGTCGCCGGTTGACTGGTATCTGACGTTGCGATCCTTCGACATCATGCGCTCGACGACTTCGGCCATGCCGGTGGAGAGCGATTTGTTGAGATGGTCCGGCGGCGTCAGCGTCTGCTTGAGGTGCTTTTGCATGATCGATGCGGGGGTCGAACCCTCGAACGGCACCTTTCCGGTCACCATGTGGTAGAGCGTGGCGCCGAGTGAGTAGATATCGGCGCGAAAATCCACATCGGCCACGCCCCGAATCTGTTCGGGTGAAATGTAGTAGGGCGTACCGAACGCCCGGCCCTTCTCCGCTTCGGCCGCGGCGGCATCGTCGGCCTGGCGGGCGAGACCCATGTCGGCCAGTTTGGCGACCTGGTCCTTGGTGATCATGATGTTCTTGGGCTTGACGTCCCGGTGGATCAGCCCCTTGGCGTGGGCGTGTTCCAGCGCCTTGGCGATCTGGATGATGATGTGCAGGGCCTCGGCTTCGTTGTAGACCCGGTTCCGGATCAGCTTGTCATAGACCGTCTCGCCATCGACGAACTCCATGACGAAATAGTGGTAGCCCGAGTACTCGCCGACGTCGATCGCCTGAACGATGTTGGCATGGTTGAGCTTTGCCGCCGCCTTGCCCTCTTTGTAGAACCGCTGAACGAATTCGGGGTCTTCGCTGAGCTTCTTGGGCAGAATCTTGATGGCGACGGTTCGATCGAGTGAAAGCTGCTTGGCCTTGTAGACGCTGGCCATCGCCCCGGCCCCGATCTTCTGTTTCACGTGGAAGCCGGGAAGATGAAGGAAGGACTGTGAACCGGAGTCCTCCGCCGGGCTGGTCTGAAGCCGCTTGAGCTGGGAGCTGGTGACAACCCCCGTCTTCACGAGAATGTCCGCCAGCTTGTAGTCCTTCCCCTGGGCTTTGAGCTTGTCGCGCTTGGCAATGCAAGTCTGAATTTCGGACTCGGTCGCCAGCCGGGCGTCGACTGCCGCGCGAACGAGCTGGGTGTCGCTCATTGAGATCGCGCTGGAGTTGGGACTCGGCTGGCTGCCGGACATTATTCACGCCTTCCCGGTCCGCGCCGTCAGAGTGACGCCTGCGGACGATTCCGCCTGATGCGGCTGGATCGGTGGTCCGTCATGGACCGACTCCCCGATTAACCGACGCGGAGTATGACCAATCCTGGGGAACCGTTGGACGCCGCTTCCAATGTCGGCGGCCGGGCCATTCCGTACGCCGTCGGACGGAACAGACCTCTAACATAGCCTATGTGGGCACATGGGCTTAATTCAATTCCTGAACCGGGGAATCATGCCGAAACACCCGCAGGGAGGTCAATAAGCAATTGTGCCTATCGGACGGATATTTTTCGGCCGGCGCGTCTTCGACCCTCGCGGCTAGAAGAGCTGGGAGGGATCGAGCTGGGATTCGAAGACGAATCCTTCAGCGCCGTTCTCGGCTTCTCCCGCCGTGATCGGGCCTGCCCCGGCGGGGACCGAGCCGCCCTTGCCGCCGCGACCGGCGGATGCGCCGCCTCCGCCGCCGGCGAACCGCTGCGCGTCGTCGGTCAACTGTGCGGTGTTCGCGCCGCAGATTCCGCCCGCGGCCGTTGTCTGGCCCGTATTCTCAATCTCCGGCGCGACCAGGTGAACAATGCCGCCGCCGCCACCGCCGCTGGGGGCGTTGTTCGAATCGGCGTCTTCGCCGTCGCCGCCGTCGGCGGAGAGGTTGCCTTCATTATTGATGCAGGTGGTGGAGGCGAGGATCACGACGCCGCCACCGCCTCCGCCGCCGAGGTCGTTCCCGCCGGGGATGTTGGCGTCCTGGCCCTCAGCGAGAATGCTCCCGGTGTTGAGGATTTCGTCGCGAGCGAGAATGACGACCGAGCCGCCTCCGTCGGCACCCGCACGGGTGCTCACACCGGTTCCGTCGGTATCCAGTCCGCCGGCCGCGCCGCCGCCGCCGGCCTTGATGCCGGGCGAAAGCAGGACGCGCGATTCGAACTCGCTCAGGCCGTCGCCGCCGCGGCCGGCTCGAAGGGCGGCCGAGCTGTCGCCCGACTCGCCGAGCGCGGCCGCTCCCGACGCGATGCCCTCGGCCGCCGGGGTGGCGGTGAAGGCGAAGTCGGGGCCGTTGGGGTCGTCGAGTCCGTTAAAGCCGCCTTCGGCCGCAGTGCGAACGGTGATCGTGCCGTGGTTGGTGAACTTGCCCTTGCAGCGGATGGTCATGCCGCTGGGGATCGTCAGCGTGACGCCGGATTCGATGGTCAGGTCAGTGAACTGGAGGTTGGTCTGCCGGTTGGCTGCGGAGTTCCAGTTTTCGTCGGACGAGACGACCTTCGCACCGGCGGAACCGTCGCCGTAGATGCGGCGGACGCCGTCGTCGGAATTGTTGTTCTGATTGTTGTTTTGGTTCTGGTTTTGATTCTGATTCCCGTTCATGTCGATCCCGCAGGTCTGTCCCATCCAGGCGGGCATGGCCGCGATGAGCAGGGCGGGAATAACGAACCGGCGAGTGAATTGGTTTCGACGCATCATGTTGGTCTCCCTCGACGCGAGGCCTCGTTGAACGGGCGGTCGCCACGTCGTCTGCGAACCGCCGCGAGATTCCAGACTACCCCAATTGTGACACGAACCCAAACGCGGCCCGGACCGAAATCGGGGCGGTATTTTTTGTCATTCTGGATGAAACGGGGCTATGAGTGTCGTCGACACCTGTTTGACGGTCGGCCGGTGTTACTTTTTCCTGATCCACTCCGCGGGGGCTAGCTTGAAAGGTGAAATCGACCACGTGGTTGAATCCGGAATGGCGCTGGAGCGCCAGGTCCCGTTGGACTCGACGAGTTCGATGGGCCCATCGGCGTCTTCAAGCTGGATCGAGAATCCGGTGTTCGACGTCTGCCACCGACCGGTGCGCGAGCCTCCACAGGGCAACGCTTCGTCGGATTCGTCCAGGGCCGCAGGGTCGATGTTGAAATCAATAACGGCGTAGTTTCTCCGATAGAGCCTGATCTCCACGGTTCGGTCGGTTGCACTGTATTCGAAGTGGTGCACGAGATTGAGACGCGAGATCTGCCAGAATTCGCGGATCAGCAATGGCGCTGCGATGATGAGGCCCATCGTGCCGTAGTCGACTACGAAGGCGAGCCACGCCAGGTTGCCGACCGCCTCAAACTGATACAGACCGATCGCCAGTATCAGCCCTCCGAAGAGGGGCACGGGCGACTCGTGACGGCCTCGCCAAAACGTCAAGAACGGCCCGAGGCCGTTCATCACCACAACATACCCACCGAAAAGAATCAAGATGATGCCGAGGACCTGGCTCATTCGATTCGACCATCCTTCGAGTGCGGGTCTTGGGTCTGCATGTCGGGTACGGCCGTCGGCGTCGATTCACCGTTGTCCGTCGGCGTGAGGTAGGGGTACGACGCCGGATCATGCCACGGCGTCGGCATGTCCGGGCGCATCACCTTCGCGCAGTACACATCCATCCGCGAGAGGATGTCTTCAACATCGAGTCCCATGAGCCGCGTCGCGTCGGCCAGTTGCATGGCGGCTTCGAGGTGCCTGCGGCTGGTCTCGCGCAGGCGGGCGACGCCGTCGGCGTGGCCCTGGAAGAGCTGGATGTGTATGGCCGCAAGCTGAATCACGCCCTGAAGGAACCGCCGCTGGGCGGACTCGGCCGGGGTGACACGCCAGAGACCCTCCCACGCCTCGTGGGCCTCCCACCAGTAGGCGTGGTTGTAGAGGTCGCAGCCGTAGAGATAGTCGGGCGATTCACGCCACCGCCCGGGCGGCACGAATGTCACCGGCGGCTCGACATGGCCGGGCGGGTGGTAGGAGTGGCCGTCGGGATGGGCGGTCGGGTGCGGATGCCGGCCGGGAACGAACCGATAGGGGGGAAAGGGCAGCTCCGTGTATCGCGCGGCGGCGATGGGGAGGGTGTTGATGTGAATCGGATTGTTGTCGGGCGATGAAGGCAAGTGTGGGTTCCTTGTTCGTTTGGGGGATTCTAGCGGGAGGGGAGTAGATTTAGCGATTTGGTGATGAATCCCGTGGCACCGATTTTCAATCGGTGGGGGGTGTCACAGGTTTCCAACCTGTGACTGAACCCGTCTTGAATCGTCGAGGCGGGGTTTCACTTTTCCGGCATCCAGTTTCCCGCGTCATTCGCCTGCTGATTGCTTGTTCCCCGTCGCTTTGGATACAATCCGGGTATTCGTGGACGATTCATCCACGTTGTCAACGGCCGGAGCAACGATGAATACCAGAGTCAGCCTGATTTCGCTTTCTGTCCTCCTTTCGCCCTCGCCGCTGTTTGCCTCGTTTCAAGTTCTGAACTGGAGCCTAAAAACCAACGTTCAAATCTCAGGCGGATCGCAGGACATCGATCGACATCAGGTCGTCACCAATCCCTGGCAGTTCACGTCGATAAGCCAGATGGGCACGAATATCTCTCGTGCGGATTACGACTTTTCATGGCTGACCGACGGCACGCTGGGCAACTTCAACACGGACCTGGTCCAGACGATTCGAACGCCGGGCGTCACCACCATCTTCGACAGCTACATCGACATCTTCGCCGCCAGCGATCTTTTGGTTTCGGTGGACTTTGCGATCAACTACCAGCATACGCCCGGCGATCTGTCTGACATTTTGGGAGCCGTTGTGATTCGAAATCTGAGCCTGCCCTTTGGACAGCAAAACGTCTATAACGAGGGCCGCCGAGGTGGAAATCTGTCGTTTCAGCCTTCGTCAGGCACGCTATCAATCCACCGTGAGGACGTACTCCCCGCGGGAGTGCCATACCGACTGATATTTACAACGAGTTGTGACAACATTTCAGATGCCAGCCAGCCGCCCACCGGCACCATCGATGTGGCCGGCCACATCAATTTCGCCATCACGGCGGTGCCCGAGCCGTCGACCTCTCTCCTCGCGATGTTCGGTCTCTTGATGGCGACATGCGCCCGCCGCCAGCGGCGGTGATCGTCCGCGTGCCATGTCGAAGCGCAGCGCCCGTTATGGCGATAAAGGCGCGAACAATTAGGCGGACGCCGTGCCACCATTCGGGTGCCACCTATATGAAGTGAGAAGTCAAGGCACTCCGTCCGCGGAGCGTG
>CALLKH010000623.1 GCA_938008425.1 uncultured Planctomycetaceae bacterium
CTCGCGCCGACGATCCTCGCCGGCCTCGGCGAGCGCGTGCCCAAGGACATGGACGGCAGCGTGCTCGAGGATATCTTCGAATCGCCGGTCGATGTACGCTACGAACCGCCGACCGATCGCAAGGTCGACGAGCCGACACCGGTTCTGACAGACAGCCAGATGCAGGAAGTCGCCAACCGCCTCAGCGATCTGGGCTATCTCGACTGATTTCCAAATCCGCGCAGATCACGGCGAGTTCTCGTTCGTGGCGACGCCTTCTTGGCGGCAACGCCGCGCGCCATCAAAGCCGGGCTGTCTCAGCCCGGTGGATGTCGCGACTGAGACACCATCCAAAATCGCAAGATTGATTTCGCGGCGAATCTCCACCGCCCCGGGACGGGGCGGCTCTGATTGGATCGCGGCGCCTGAGATATGCCGCTCGCTGAAGATTATTTGTTTGTTGCGGCCCGATCGTTCTCGTTCGCCTGACTTGAATCACCAACGAGCGCCTCCCACAGTCGAAGCGTGGCCGCTCCGTCGGTTTGAGGCTTCACATCCATCGTGACGATGCTCCATCGCTCCAGCCGCCGCCCGTTGAGGAACAGCGTGGGCGTGCCGACCACGCCGAGCTGGTGCGCGAGCGCAATGTCATCCTGAACCCGCTTCTCAACGATCTTTCCCTTCACGGCCGATTCAAAGGCCGACGCCGAATCGCCAGTGAGGCCCGACAACTCCAGGTAAGGCCGCGCGCCGAATCGATCACGCGCGTCGTAGAGCCGCGCATGATACGCCAGCGCCCGCTCCGTCGACGTCTCGACCAGCCGATACGCCTCAGCCGCCCGCGCTGCCTCGCAGGCGAAATGATGAACCGTTTGCGTGACGTGCTCATTGCACTCCCGGCAGACCGGGTAGTGCTTGAAGACGCATCGCACGCTTGGAAACCGAGAGACGATCGCCTTCGCATTCTGGTGAAGCTGCGCGCACGCCGAACACTCGAAATCTGAAAAGATCACCAGCGTATGCGGCGCCGAGGCGTCGCCCAGAATCAGATCGTCCGCGCCGACCGGAATCTCGTGAATCGGCGCAGTCTGATGCCGCCAGACGATGTAATCAACATTATTCACCGCCCCAAGCAGCTCAAGCTGAAAACGCCGCGAGTTCATCTGGTGATAGATCGCCATGCCCGCAAGCGTCAGCACAAAAAACGCGCTCGCACACCCGCCCAGCGTCGCCAACGCCCGCGTCGGCGTCGGATAGGCCGGCGCTGACTCTGAACTGCTCGGCCCTACGCCTCGCGCCGCCCAAAGCGTCGCAAGAAACAGAACTGCATTGATCCCATGCGCCGCCAGGCACCAGGTACACCACACCGGCAGCTCGACCGCCATGACGACGACAAACCCGATCGACGCCATCATCCCCAGCGAGACTGCGCCCAGCGGCACCAGGTGCCACCGGCGTCCCCGCGCATTCGGCAGGCCCACCACCGCATACCAGATGCCGACGCAGACGAAATACACCAGACCCAGCTGCGCCGCCGAGATCGGCCCGACGCGCGCCCATCGACTGCCGAGCACATAGTCGCAGTTCACCTTCTCGCCCGGGGCGCACAGCACCGAACTCAGCGACGCCTCGCCCGATACCGACGGCAGGCTCATCTGCGCAAGCACCAAACTGACCACCGCGCCCGCGAGCGCCACCAGCCCGAGAAACACTCTCAACATCGATCGTGGCGCGCGAGACCCCGGACGCGACGGCCGAGCGACCGTGGCCTTTGCGGGTGAATTGGCCGTCGTCTCATCGGGAATCGGCGTCAAACCTCGTGAATGGGAAGTCTCGTCCCGCTCGGCGCGGAGATGCGCCGATAGACCGATCGAAATTCAAGCTGGGCGATCAGCAGAAAGACCGCCACGAGAAGCGGGCAGATCACGAATCGAACCAGCACGACCACACCGTCGCCGGTCGAGTAAAGCTCGTCTTCCGCGAAGAACGCCGAACGAAATGAAATCATCTGCCGCACGTCGGCGCTCACCCACGGCGCCACCATCGCCAGCGCCGCCAGCGCCCAGACGCACGACTTGGTCAGCCCCGCCGCCCCGCCGAGACGGCCGACGAGCGAAACAAAGAGCGCCAGCATGAACGCCCCGTTGACGACCAGAACCGATGAACGCCCGACGAATCCAATGAGCGAAAGCTGCTGTTCCAGAGATTGGGCGATGCGATCCGAGATTCGCACTTCGGTCTCGACCACGGCCGTGCCGGCCGGCGTGGCCGGCGCCGCTCGTGACCGGGCCATGAACCACGCCGCCAGGTGCAGCGCAACCGTCACCACGGCGACCCAGAAGAACGCATTCTTGGCGACGCGCAGGACATCCAGCGCGACGAGCGACTCCCGGGCGATCTCACGATTCGCGCTGTCGGCCTGATCCATCACACTCACCGTCCCTGTCGTGCGATCGACTTTCAAGAGTTGAAGACTGACGACGCCTCGAACTGACTCAGTTCGGCGACTTCGGCTGGCGGGTGGCGCCCGGCTGCCGCGGCCCCGGCTTCAGCACCGGCTTCACCGACTTGGACTGTTCAGCCTCGCCGCGCGAAAACGCCAGCGCGTCGTGTCCGGTCAACGGCACGCGAAGCACCTGCCGGGTGGAGCTGACCACGCGGCCGTCATCGCGAATGTACTTGATCAGCACGGCGACTTTCCGCCCGCCGACATCAACTTTCTTGCCCCACTGAAGCCGCAGACCGTAGCCCCAGCCGAACATCGTCGCCTCTCTCGCGCGATAGACAAACGCCTCTTCGCGCGGCAGCGTCCACGAATAGACCTCGGTGGCGAATTCACGGCCGCTTCGATCGCTGTCGAGCCGGTACATCGACACGACGATCGTGCCGGTTCCGAAGACGCCCTTCACGCTGTGCGGGCCCTCGAGATAGACCGTGCACTTGAAGCCGTCGATCGAGCCCGAACCGTCCGAATCAAAGTTCAGCCACGGCACACTGCTGAAGAACTTGTTGACGCGAACGATGTTCGACTCCTCCTTCTGCGGCGGCAGCGAGATCTCCTTGGGCTCGTTGGTGCCCAGATGGGTCGGCTTTGCATCGCGGATCGCGCGAATGTTCGACTGTTCCTTCTGCGGCTCCTGGCAACCCACGCCGCCGAATAAGATCGCGGCCAGGCAGGCGGCGCCGAGTTTCTGATGCAGGCACTTCATGATGCACGTCCTTCGGTTCATTCCAGACTGCTATTGATGCGAAGACGAGCCCGACACCGCCGACGTGCTCGCCGGCGTGGTGCGACTTGGTCTTCGCGCGATGACGTCCGTGTCGTCCGTCTCCGACGGAATCACGGGGCCGTACTTCTGCGGCTGCGGGCCGTACTTCTTCTTATCCGGCTCGGGCTCGGTCTTGATACGCGTCGGCTCGACCGCGCCATTCTCCCGCACCGGTGTACCCTCGCCGCCCTCGATGCTCTCGATCGAGTAGATTTCATCCCCGGATTCCGGCGTGAGCTGCAGCTTCTCAAAGTACGGGCTCGACTTCATCTCGTCCGTGATGATGCCTGACTTGTCGCGCTCCTCGATGCTCAGCCGATAGCCGTCCTCCACCGTCCGAACGATTCGCGGCGTGAGGGCGATCAACAATTCGGTCTTTTGATTGGTCCTTGTCGTCGTCCGAAAGAGGGCGCCGATCAGCGGCAGATCGCCGAGAATGGGCACCTTCGACTCGCTCTCCGACGCGCTCGTCGTGATGAGGCCGCCGATGACCACCGTCTCGCCATCCTTCACCGCGACAAACGTCTCGGCCGAACGGTTCGTGAAAATCGGTGCGAAGACGCCCGGGCCGACCTGGATGCTCGAGTCCGCCACGTCCGACACCTCCGGCGCGACCTTCAGATACACCCAGCCGTCCGGATTGATGTTCGGCTCCACGTCGAGAATGATGCCGACCTGCTGGTAGGTGACGCTGGTTTGCACCGTGCCGCCGGTCGTCTGGCCGGTCGACTGCGGAATCGGAACCTCCGAGCCGATGCTGATGTTCGCCACCTGGTTGTCCTGGCACATGATCATCGGCCGCTGAATCACTTCCAGTCGGCTGTCCGACTGAAGCGCCCGCACGAGGAAGTTGAAATCCTCACCCGTGATCGTGAAGCTGAAGCCGCCCAGGCCCGAGCCGGCCGCGCCGAGATCGGTTCCGCCGACGACGTCGAAATGGCTGCTCTGAAGCACGCCATTGCCGCCCGGCACCGCCGTCTCGCTGAACCGCAGTTCCTGGAGCGCGAACTCAAGCCCCATCTCGAAGCGATCGTCCAGCGTCACTTCCGCGATCATGACCTGGATCATGACCTGCGGCGGCGGCGCATCGAGTTGCTCGATGATGCTCAGCACGCTCGACTTCATGCGCGGGCTAGCCGACACGATGAGCTGGTTCGACTCCTCGTGGGCGACGATCGAAACCTCGCGCTCCATCTTCTGCTGTGGCGAAACGGACTCCTGCCCGTCGACGATGCCCTTCTCGGCCTGAAAGTACTGATCCAGCGCCGACTGCATGTCGATCGCCTTCATGTTCACTGCCGTATAGACGAAGCTGTCGCGCTGTTGAATCTCCCACGCATCAAGCTGATCGATGATGTCGCCGACCACCCCGATGTCCTCGGGCCAGCCCGCCGCGATGATGGCATTCGTTCGCTCGTCAGGCACGAACGTCGTCTTCGGCCGGCCGAAGGTGCCCTTCCGCGAATCGCCGCCCTGCGAAAATGCCGCAGGCACGCCGGCGGCCGCGCCCGCGCCGCCCTCGACGTTCATCTCGCGGCCCTGCTGGAACTCGGCCTGATCTCCCGAACCCTCGTCCTGGGCGAACATCTTTTCGAGAATCTCAACCGTCTTCGTCGCATCGGCGTTGCGAAGCAGGAAGACCTTGACCAGCACTTCCTTCTTCTCGATGCCGTCGAGCTTGGTGATGAGTTCCTTGATCAGCCGAAGCGTGTCCGGCGGGGCCACGGCGATGACACTGTTGCTTCGGGCGTTGAACGTGATCTGCACGTTCTCTCGCAGCGTCTGGAGCTTTCGCTCCGAGCCGTCAAAGCCCTTCCGGCTGAAGGCCAGCGCCGTCGACTTTCGCGACCGGAAGACATCCTCCTCCGTGGCCGCCGCGCCTTCGCCGCCCTGGCCCATGATGATCTGGTTGAGCACTTCCGACATCTTCGATGCATCTTCGTTGTCGCACGGGTAAATGCCGACCTCGACGATGCCCGTGATGTTCGCCTCATCCAGGCGGCCGATGATCGTCTCCACATTCGACAACTCGCCCGGAGGAGCGGCCACGACGATCGAATTCGTTCGCTCATCCGCCACGACGCCGACGGTCTGGCCGCCGGAGTCCGAACCCTCTGTCGCTGACTGGTACACCTCGTCGAGGATTTCCTTCACCTTGATCGCATTCGCTCGAACGAGCGGAAACACCTTCACCATGTCGAGCAGGGCGCTCGGCCGATCGAGCTCCTTGATGAGGTTCTCGATGAGAATGTGATCCAGCTTCGAGGCGTTGATAACCAGTACCCGCGCTGCGCCGTTGGTCTCCGTCGTCACCTTGATATCCGGCACGGTCGAACCCGATGCGCCTTCGCGAGGCTGGTTCCGTTCCTGGAAGATGTTGGTGATCATCTCACCGATCTTCTGCGCGGGGGCCTCGTTCAGCTTGTAGACCTTGATGATCTGGCTCGACTCGCCCGGCGGCACGTCGAGATTCGCGATGAGCTCCACCGCCCGGTCGATGCCGTCCTTGCTGCCGCCGACGATGAGCCGGTTGCGCTTCTCGTCCGCGATGATCTTCACGATCCACCGCGCGGCGCTGGCGCCGCTCGAGGTGCCGCCCGTCTCGCGAACCTCCTTCAGCTCGTCGAAATACTTCTGCACCTGGTCCGCGATCTGCACGCAGTCGCCGTGTTCCAGTTGGATCAGCCGCGTGATCGCCGCGTCCCACGGCGTCGTCACGCTGTTCATCCGCGTGACGATCTCCCGCACGACCGTCATGTTCTCGGGGCTGGCCGTCACGACGAGCACGTTGGCGCGATCGTCGATGACCGTCGTGACCTTCTCGCGCGCCTCGGCGCCTTCGCCGCCGCCGGTCGAACCCGGCTTGTAGAGCTTGCCCTCGAAGAGCTGATCGATGACGTCCTTCACGGCGATCGCGTTGACGTTCTCGCACTTGAAGAATTCAATCTGCCCGAGCACGCCGACTTCGACGTCGAGCTCCTGCACCTTCTGCACGAGCACGTCGTAATTGGTCCGCGAGGCCGCCACGAGCAGCGAATTCGTCGCCTCGTCGACCTCGATCGAAACCTTGTCCTCCGGCCGCACGTCGCCCGTCGTCGTCGCCATCTCGGCCCGCGCCTGGAACAGGCTCTTGAGCGGCTCGGCCAGCTGCGACGCGGAATTGTGCTTCATCCGCAGGATGTAAATGTTCGCCATCGGGTTGAGTTCGAGATTCTCGATCTTGTCCACCACGCCCTTGATCGACTCGAAGTCGCTCAGGCTGGCCGACACGATGAGCGAATTGCTTCGCTCGTCGGCCACGATGGCGGGAATCTCAAGACCGAGCCCGCCCGTTGTGCCGCCCTCGCGCTGATCGCGCGTCTGGGTCCAGAGGTCCTTGAGCTTCTCGGCGAGATCCGTCGCACTGCCCTTCTTGAGCGTGATCGTACGGATGTTCTCCACCAGCGCCGACGCCTTCACGTCCAACTGCTTAATAAGGTCCTTCAACTCCTCCATTCGCTCACGCTTGGCGGCGATGATCAGCGACTGGCTCCGCGCGTCGGGCGTGATGATGATCGTCTCGCCCTTCGTCACGCTGTCGCCTTCGCCGCGGATCGTCTCCTTGCGCTTGTCGAGCATCTCCGTCAGCGCGGCCGCGAGACCCGGCGCGCTGGCGAACTCCAGCTTGACGATCTCGAACGGCATGACGCCCGCGCCCTTGACGTCGAGCTTCTTGATGAGCCCCGCCATGATCTCGACGGCCTCGGGCCGGCCGACGACGACCACCTGGTTCGTCCGCACGTCCGCCTTGACGACCGCCTTATAGACGAGAGCGCCCGGCTCGCCGACCGGAACACCCTTGGCCTCGCCCTCGCCGGGGCGCTGCGTGAGCTTTTCGCTCTCGGTCAGCACGTCGTTCAAGCGCGTCGCGACTTCGTCGGCGTCGGCGTACTGAAGCTCGAACACGCGCGATGCGACCTCCGACTTCGCCGGCTCGCGGTCGAACTCCAGCGCCACCTGCTTCATGATCAGGCAGTTTTCGATCGTGCTCGCAATCATCAGCGAGTTCGAATCCGGATCGCCGAAAATGAAAATCGGCTTGTTCAGATCAATCGTCGCAAGCGGCATTCCGTTTTCGTCGAGCAGCCGGATGCGCCGGATGAAGTCCTTCATCGGCGTGTCGCCCGTCGCCGCCTTTTCGAGCAGGCCCTGGAGCAGTGTCGCGAGCGTGTCCGCCTTTGCCACGCGGAGTGGAACGACCATGATGTCTGCTCGGCCGTGGCTGCCCGCCTTGGCGTCGTCCTTCTCGTCGGGCGTTTCGGCATCCAGCAGATCCACGAAGCCGGTGATGATGTCGAGATCGCTCTCACCGGCCGTCACGAAAACGGTGTTTGTCTGCGGGTCGATTTCGATCGAAATCAAGCTCGGCGTCAGGCCGCGCTGCTTGAGCGACGCCTCGCTGAGCTTCTTGAGCACTTCGCCGGCCTCGCTGACGCGCCGGTTCTTGAAGACAAACGCCTTGGCGGTCTTCGTCGTGTCCACCGCGCCATCGGCCTTTTCGATCAGGCTCATGACCTGAACCATCTTGGCGTCCGATGCCGCGATGTAGAGACCGTTCGTGCGCGAATCGGGAATGATGTCAACCTTGTCCTGCGGCAGCGCCTGGCCGCTGCCCGGGGTTTCAAGCTTCTGAAACACCTGGGTGAGCGTCTGGGCCAGATCCGTGGCATTCGCGTTCTTCAGGCGAAAGTACTCCACCTTCTTGTCCGGCACCGACTGCTCCAGCAGGCGGATCAGCGCCTCGATCGCGTCGAGGTCGGACTGCACGCCGTCGAGCACGATCATGCCCGGACCGGCCTCGGTGACTGTCACTTCCGCGCCGGTCAGTCGAAACGCATCCATCGCGGCCGGCGACCAGTTTTCAAAATCGCCCGGCTGGGTCGTCGCTTCGATGACCTGATTGAGCGGAACGCGGGGCTTCGGCGCCGGCTCAACGGCCTTGGGCATCTGCCCTGCGGGCTGCGCCGTTCGCGCCGCATCGCCGCGCGGCTGCTGATTGCTGCGAAGCACCTCGGGGATCGACTTGCCCGCCGTCACCTCGGGCTTCTTCTCCTCGGCCGGCTGCGTCGTCGGATTCATCGGGCGAATCGTGTGCGTCCTGGGCGCCTTTGATTCTTCCTTCTTCGCCGGCTCGGTCTGCGCGACGGCCGTCCCAAGCGCGAGCTGCATCATCATGGCGGGAATGGTCGCGGCGACCGTCGTCGCGCGAACCGTCCGCTTCGCCGGTCGAGTCGTTCCACCATTCTCGGCGTCGTTCATCATCTGCTGGTACCGACCCTCGCGGGTCCAGTTGGCATCGCCGCGCGGACCGCGGCCGCGGCCGCGATTGCCGGAGGATCGGCCGCTTGAACTGCCGCCGCCCTGGCTCTCCTGCATCTGGTTGATGAGATCGCGAATCTGCTGCGGCGAGAGCTTGCTGCCGACCTTGAGAACGCGCGTTCCCAGACCCGTCGTCGGCCCGCGGCTCACGATCATCTCGACCGCCTTCTGCACTTCCTCCACGCTCGACTTCGGCCCGGAGACCATGAGCAGGTTCGCCCGCGTGTTCGGTGTGATCGTCACCAGCTTCGCCTTGTAACCCTGGATCTGCTGGGCCATCTTGCGCTGCACGTCGTTGATGTGATTCTCCACATCCGTCGCGAGCTGCTCGACATTCTGCCCCGCCGGCACGTTCACGAACTGCATGCCGGTTCCCTCGGGGCTCGTGCTCTCGTCCAGTTGCTTCGCCATGTCGATGACCGAATTCACGTCCGACGTCTTGCCGCGAACCAGAATCTGGTTCGACGCATCCTCCGCCACGATCGTCAGCTTCTGGGCATCCGATCCGCCGCGCGTCTGCTCGCGACCTTCGACGAACAGCTTCTTGAGCGTCTCAACCCGGTCCGTCGCCGAGCCGTTCTTCACCGTGTATCGCACCGGCTCCAGGCCGGCCGTCGGGATGTCGAGTTCCTTGATCTTCGCCACCGCGTCGGCCACCGAATCGGTCTTGCCGCTGACGATGATCGAGTTCGACGACTCGATCGCCTTCAACCGCATGCCGCCAGCCAGTACCGCCTCGTCCTGCTTGTCTTCCCGGCGGCCGTCCATCCACCACGGGATGAAATTGCTTTGGTCGTCGGAGGTGCGCTTCTGGACCTTCAACACCTCGGTCATGACCTCGAGCATTTCCTCGGCGTCCACGTACTGAAGCGCCACCATCTCGATCGACTTACCGATGTCGCGATCGACATCGATATTCGCCAGCAGGTCGTCGATCAGCTTCTTGGCCTTGTCCGTCGCGAAAACCAGGAGCGTATTGCTCGACGCCTCGGCCATGACCGTCACCTGGTCGTCGCGCGCCTCGTTCGTGCTTCGATTCCGCATCCACGGCGGCGTGTTTCGACTATTCGCGACGCCGCTCTTCTTGTCGAAGAACTCCTGGAGCGTCTTCGCGACCTCGTCCGCCACCGCGTACTTCAGCGGAATCTGATAGAACACCGGCGTGTTGCTCGCCTCGGACTTGCTCAGCGGCTCGATGAGCTGCTTGTTGATCCGCTCGAACTCGGCATCGGTCGCGCTGACCAGCACCGTGTTCGTCGGTTCGTGGTACTGCGCCTTTGGACCGTCGCCGCTGGCGCCGCCGCGCGAGCCGAAGAGCTGATTGATGGTCTCCGACACCGACCGGGCCGGAACGAGTTCGGGCATCGTCACGGTATGCACCAGCCGTCCGCCTTCGATGTCGACCTTCTGGATCAGATCCTCGATCTGCCTGAACTCATCCACGCTCGCATAGGCGATGATCTTCGTCGTGCCCGGAATCGCCTTGATCGTCGGCGGCGTCTGCTGTCGCTTCATGCGGAAGACATCGTTGAACAGCGCCTGCACCGCCTGCGCGACGTCGTTCGGATTCGCGTTCGCCACCTCGATGACGTGGTTGCTGCGTCCGCCGCCGTCGGGGCTGTCCATCGTGGTGACATCCGCCTCGATCGACGCCATCTTCTCGGCCGAGGCCGTCACGAAGATGCTATTCGTCGTCCAGTTCTCCGACACGATCACGACATCCTTCGGCGAGGGATTTCGGCCCTGCGTCGCGTAGCTCTGCCGGATGTTGTTCGCCACCGCGCCGGGGTCGGCGTAGGTCAGCTTGATGCTCTTGCGCAGCATCTCGCCCTGCGGCGGTACGTCGAGCTCTTCGATCAGCCGCTCGACATCCTCGAACCAGCGCGTGTCCGTCGTCACCACCAGCCGGTTTGACGATGCGTCGGCCGTGATGGTGTAAGACGCCTGGCCGCGGGTCGAGGGAACGAGTCCGCGAAGAGAATTGTCCAGCGCCCGCTGGAGGTCATCTGCCCGGGCGTTCTTGATGACGAAGTACTTGGTTTCCTTCGACTGCCCCGGCTGATCGGTCTCCTCGATCGTCTTGGCGATCTGGCCCATGAACTTCTCGTTGGCCGTCACGATGATCGACATCGTGCCGTCCTCGAAGGCGGCCGTGACCTTGTCGTTGGGATTTCGGTTGCCAACGTAGGTCTGGTTGATGATGTTCGCCATCGTCCACGGGGCGATGTACTTGACCTTGAACGATCGCGTCGCCCGCTCCGGCGGGGTGACGTCCAGCGGCGTGATCATCGCCATCACCTGTTCGTAGTGCTTCGGCGATGCGTTGATGAGCAGCGTGTTCGCGCCGTCGTCGCCGACGATGCTGACCGGCGACTTGCCGTTCACCAGCGGCAGAATCTTCTGCACCTGGTTCAGCAGCGTCGTAGCAAGCTGGCTCGCCTGTGCGTTCACCACCTTGTAGACGTAGTCCTTCTTCTCATCGACCGCGTTGAGAATCGGGTCGATGATGCCTTCCTTGATCTTCTTCTGCTGCTCCTGGTTGGCCTCGACGATGATCAGGTTCGCGGCCGCGTTCGCCGTGACGCGCGGCGCCTCGACGCCCGTCGTTGTGACGCTGACGCCCTGGAACATCTGGTTGATGTTCTGAAGCACCTGGTTGACGTCCTGTCCCTGCGGAAGGGTGTACGCCGCCGTGGCACGCACCATCGGTGTCTCCGGCGCGACATCCACCTGCGCCAGAAGCGAGGTCAGGAGCAGTGCCGAAGTCGGCCCGCCGACCAGCACGAGCGAGTTCGTTCGCGGGTCCGGCGTCAGGCCGATGAAATCCAGATTAAGACTTCCCCCGCTGTTCGAAACTGCCGACGCCATGAGCTGCTGCACGCGCTGATGCACGTCCTGAGCCACCGCGTTCTTCAACGGGAAGCGATGCACCTGCACATCCGTCGGCGCGGTGTCCATCGCCGAGACCACCGTCTTGATCTGCTCGAACATGTCGTCCGGACAGCGGACATAGAGCATGCCGCTCGCCTTGACGCCCTTGAAAGAGATTTCGCTCTGTCCCCGTCGGCCGCCGGTCGAAAACACGTCCGTCAGCTTCGTTGCAACGGTCTCGGCGTTCGCCACCAGCAGCTTGATCGGCCGCAGGTTCTGGATGGTCTCCACCTTGGCGTCCATGTCGAGAATCTGCTTCTCGATCTCCGCCATCTGCGGGGCCGGCGCCTTGACGAGAATCGTCTTGGTCGCGTCGTTGCCCGTGATGATGACGTCGGTCTGCTCGCCGCCGCGGCCTCCGCCGCCGCGATTACCGACGAAAAGTTCCTTCAGCGTCGGGACGAACTCACTCGGCACACCCTTGATCGTGAACTGCCGAAGCGCGTTGTCCTCCTTGATATCCAGATCCTTGATGATCTTTTCGCAGACGACGAGGTCCTTCTCCTGGCCCGCGATGATGACGCTGTTCGTGCGCGAATCGGCCTCGACCAGCACGCGGTTCACGCCCGACCGCCGGCCGCCGCGACCGCCGCCGCCCTGGCCCTGCTGGCCCTGCTGCCCGCCGCCCGGAAGGAGTTCCCGCGCCAGATCATCGACGATGTCCGCGATGTCCGTCGCCCGCGCGTTCTTGAGCGTGACGCGGCGCATTTCCCAGCGCGTGTTGTTTTCCAGTTCCTCCAACTGTTCGATCAGGTTCGCGATGTAGTCAAGCGTGTCGACCGGACCCGTGGCGATGATCGTGTTCGTCTGCGATTCGGCGGTCAGTTTCACCTTGTCCGCCGCGATGGTCGCCGCGCCGTCGGTACCCGGAAGACCGACAATCTGCTGCTCGCCGCCCTGCTGCCCTTGCTGCTGCTGTCCCGCCCGACCCCGTCCGGCCTGCACCGGCACAGGATCGCTGATGCCGAGAATCTCCTTGAGGCTGCGAACAACCTGCTCGGCCTCCAGGTTTTGAAGCTCGAAGATACGAAGGTTCTTCGTGTCCGTCTGGCTCTTGTCGATCTCGCGCAACACTTCCACGATTAGCGGAATGTCCGAGAGCTTCGCAATCACGAAGAGCGATCGCGTCCGTTCATTCGGAACCACCTTCAATATTGATCCACCCGACGAGGCTCCGCGCCGGCCGACCTGCGGCCCCTGCGGTTGCGGCGGCGCCTGCGGTTGCTGGGCCTGCTGGGGAATCGGCTGACCCGTCTTCGGATCGATCTGCACCTGCCCGCCCTGCTGCTGGTTCCGACCACCGCGCTGCGGCTGAACGGGCGCCGGCGCCGCCTGCTGATTGAACACCTGGCTGAGCGTTGTTGCCGCCAGATTGACATCCGTATAACGAAGCGGGAAAACGCGAATGACAGTGGGCGTATCCTCATCGTCCTCCGGCTCGAATTCCTCTCGAAGCCACTCCAGTTCCTTCGGCGGGCCGACCACGATGAACCGGCCCGTGTTCGGGTCCTCGATCACCGTCAACTTGTCATAGACCGGCATGGTCCCCGCTGCGGCCGTCTCCGTCCCGACAAACCGCGTCGCCCGGCTGGGATCCTTTTCCTGATCGCTCGAGGTCTGCGCAAGCAACATCGCGGCTTCGCCGTACATCATCCAAAAGGGAAGCAGCGTCGGCCGAATGCCGACGGGCGCCGCGCTCGAGCTGGAATTCTCATCGGTCGGGGCGCCGGTCCCCGCGGGCGCCACATCGCCGCTTGCCGGCGCTTCGCCGCCCGGAGCGGCCGGCTGCTCATCTTCACCCGCATGAATGTCGATGATCTGCACCCGGCTGTCGGTATCCGACTTCTGGAACACGATCGGCATGCCGCTTGCGGTCTTGTTGCCGTGCATCTTGAGCAGCATTTCCACCCGCTCGCGCGACATGTCCTTGTCCAGCGCGTAGTAACCCTTGTCGCGCCCGCCCTCGGGCACGTCGAACATCTCGATGAACTGGCGAATGGTCTCTTCCTGCCCCGGCTTGTAGCCGCGGACGATCATGTCTTTTTCCGTCGGCCCCTCGATGAATTCCACATTCGATCGATCGCTCGTGTTGACGAGATCATCAAGCGTGAAGCCCATGTCCCACGCCGACTTGTACACAAGCCGGACGAGGAAGAACTGATCAGAGCCGCCCCTCGTCGGCTTGTCCGTGATCGTCGTCTCCGGCGGATCGCTCAGAATGACCTTCAGCATCTCCTCGATTTCCGAGAATTCCTTCGGGAGCGCCTTGATCAGAAGCGTGTTCTGAAACGTGTCCGCAAAGATTTGAATCCCCGAGTCCATGCTCGAACTCGGAATCGTCACCTGCTGGACATTCTGTCCCGCCTGCACCGGTCGACCCGGCGTGCGTCGCGCCGCCGGCGACGGCCGTCCGGCACTCGCCGACACCCGGCCGGAAAGCATGGTGCGAAGCTTCTGTTCATCCGTCTCGGCGTCATTCACCGCATAGACCTTCGCCATCGGCGCCTGATCCGCGACGTCGATCCGCTCCAGGATCTGAAGCGCCTCCGCCACCTGGTCCTGCGGACCCTGGAGGATGATCCGATCGCCGTTGGCGACGACCTTCAGCTGCTCCGCGCTCGGATTGAACTCGCCCGCCACCGCGGCGCCCGCCGGCATGCCCGGCCGCACCGCCGCCGGTCCGCTGCCCAGCAGCGTCGACAACGTCGTCGCCAGCTCATCGGCCGAGCGATTCTCCACCACCGCCACGATGCGAACGGTCGCCACATCGGCGCCCTTCTTCTCGATCTCCTCGACGAGCCGCTGAATCTGTTCCAGCTCCTTCGGCGGCGCGGTGATGAGGAGCGAATTCGTGATCGGCTCCGCCACGATGCGCACGCTCGTGTCACCCCGCTGAACCACCTGCTGCGGCATGCCCGGTCGAATCTGCGGCTTGCCGCCCTGTTGCATCTGCACCGGCCGGTTGGCCGCCTGCGGCGACGTGATCGCCATCGCCCCCGGCACCGCCTGCGCCAGGATCGGCGCGATGACATCCGCCTTGCAGTGCTCGAGCTTGATGACCGTCAATTCCGACGTCGCGTTGATGTCCAGCGTCTCGATGACCGGCACGACCTCTTCAATGAAGTCCGGCCGCGCGAAAATCTGGATCGTGTTGTTGTACACGTCGGCCGTGACGATCTGCGGCGACATCGAACCCGGGTTCGGCGGGAACATGGAGTTCACCATCGCCGCCACGTCCTCGGGGTTCGCCTTCTTGAGCTCGATGGTGTGAAGCATCGGCTTGGCGGTCGCCTCGAGCGTGTCGAGCTTCTGAATGAGCGCGTCGACCTTGGGCCAATCCTTGTCGGAGCAATAGACAAAGAGAGTTCGCGTGTCGTCGCTCGGAATGAGCTTGAGGCCGTCGTCGCCCATCGACATCATCTGCGGCTGCTGCGGCTGGCCGGGGCGCACCGGCTGACCCGGCACATTGCGAACGACATTCCGCCGCACCTGCCGCGGCGCGGGGCGGGCCGTGGTGCCCATGACCTGCATGATCGTCTGCGCGACGGCCGACGGCTTCGCGAACGTGAGCTGCACGACGTGCTCCTGCGGCTCCTCGTCGTCGATCACGTCCAGCTTCTCGATCAGTGATTTGATTTCCTTCATGTCGGACGGGCTGCACACGACGAGCAGCTTCGAGGACGACTGCGGAATCAACTGGGCCATCGCCCCGCCCGGGCCCTTGGTCTGGACCCGCTGCTGAAGCGTCTGCTGAATGGTGTTGGCCACGTCCTGGGCGTCGGCATGGACGAGCTCGATAATCTCGGTGAGCGACTCCGGCGAGACGTCGTATTCCTGAACCATCTTCAGCGCTCGTGCGAGGCCCGCCTCGCCGCCGACGACGATCACGCTGTTGGACGCGTTGTCCGCGAACACATCGACATCGAGCGAGGCCTTCACCTCCTCGGGAATGAAGAGCTGCGACTTGTTGATGTCCTGCATCATCTTCATGAAGATGGGCTTGAGCGTCGTGATCACCATCTGCGCGTTGGCATTCTGAAGCTTGACGACCACTGTCTGCGGCTCCACGTAGGTGCCGACGTCCAGCCGCTCAAGCGTCGCCTTGATTTCCTCCAGGAGCTGCTTCGGGCCGCGAATGTAGAGCACGTTGTTCGCCACATCCGGCACGATCGTCAGCTGCTTCTGGCTCTGCATGTCCTGGTCGATGCCGACCTGCCCCGGCCGGCCGCGCGGCGCCACCGGCGCGATCTGGAAGAGCTGATTCAGGATCGTCTGAACGATCGCAGCCTTCACGGCCTTCAGGGGATAGATGAGTCGCTCGCGCGGATCATCAGGCTCAGGCGGCTCCAGCGTGAGCTTGCCGATCACCTCATGCCAGAGCATGTGCTCCTTCACAAGCCCGGTGAGCTGGATCGCATCGGTGCCGACGATCTCGGTGAACGTCCGGTCGGCGACGAGGGGCACCACGGTGGGCCAGCGTTCGGTCCAGGCCATCTCGT
>CALLKH010000624.1 GCA_938008425.1 uncultured Planctomycetaceae bacterium
GCCAGAAGCGAAGCGGCTTTCCCCGCTTGATCGCCGATCCGTACCGGCCTTCGCTGGCGTGCCGGTATAGTGTAGACACCTTGAGCCGCAAAAGCTGGGCAGCTTCCTCCGGCGTTAGAATCGGCGGCAGCGGTGAGGCCGCCAGCGCCCCTGTGATTTCATCCAGGCTCAGTTTTCGATTCATCGGTGATCCCCGGCATCAGGGTTCTTGCCGCTCCGGCCACCCAGCCCGAAACCCCGCGCGCAGGCTCCGGGTCGCGTGATGCTGGCAATCTCCTGAAACATCTCAGACGCGCCCTGGCATTCCTTTCGAGCGGATTCGAGAAAATACGCGGCCGCCGCTACTGAGAATTTTACGTTCGGCAGTGCGTGGTAGGCGATCTCGATAGTCGTACGATGACCGCCACAATTGAAGCCGACGCCGACGACGTGCGGGATGCTATGCAGCGGCATAATCCGTTCTACTCGCAATATGCGAGATATGCCGCGCTCATAAACCGACACACCGTCCGTCTCAGAAACGTCTGAGTGCGGCAGCGATCCAAAGAAATCAAGCATTGCTTCCCGCGCGGACTCCAGCGGAAGTTCAACGATGATTGATTCCGAGAGGCGCAGGTTGTTGCGAACTTTGTTGACGAAGTCCGAATGCAACTTTTCCCACAGACAACAGACCGCGACAATAGACGCGGCGACCAATGTAATTGCCCAATCAGACACTTTCTTCTCCTTTCGGTCTCCGGCTCGCGAGGTTTCATACCGTTCCAATACCGTGCGTCTAAACCCCCAGAGATCGACATCATTCGCCGCCATGACAGTCAATCTTTTTCGGGTTCTCGCGGCTCCGGCTCCCGGCCGTCGCGCTCAGCGACTTTCATCCGCTCGTCCAGGATGGAAGGCCGCTCGTCCGGGTCGCGCACATCGCCTTGCTTGTCCTGCATCACTTCGCCGGGCGTCTTCGTGCCCGCCATGCCATACACGGTCGGCTGAGCGACGTTCGATTCCGGATACATCGCCGCGCGAAGCTCCGCGAGTCCCTGCCGAAACATCGCAGAGGCGTGACCGGCACCGAGTTTGGGAGTAGGTTCGTTACTTGCCATTTTTGTTCCTCCGATAGATGAAAACTTCAATCGCGCCGCAGGTCGCGGAACCGATCCACCACTCTGCGCTGTTCGAGATAGGCATCGTGCATGTTGCGGGCGCGTTCGCGCTCGTAACCTTCCGTTAGGTTCGTTGAGATCAAGAGACCGAGCGAGGCGACCATCAGGTAGCCGCCAAGCGGCGGGCTGACGGACAGCACCACACCGCCGACTGCGAAGGTGAACAGCGGCTCCACCATGCACTTGACCTTCACTTCGTTCATTCGGCCCGTGAATCGCATCAGCCGGGGCGTGCCCGTGTAACGGCTATGGGGTTGCGGCAGATTGCGTTTTCTCCGAATGGCGAGCCGTGCCCTGACCGCAGCGCACATGGCGACGTAGGCGAGCAGGAACATCAGCACCGGCTCAGGATCGTGCCACGGTTCGCAGAACGCGGGCCAGAAGAAGATGGCAAGCAGCGCGGCACCTGCCTGGAGGCCCAAGTAGCGCTCGCCGAATGAATCCGTCTTATGCAGGAACACTTCGACGGAAACCGCCATCGACCGCGCGACGAAAACAACGGCACCGACGAAATTGCGAAAGCCGTTGCGATTGTCTTGTTGCTGATTTTCGTACATGGCGACGCTCCCGCGCTACGGCTTTTGCCGGAATGAAGTCTCCAGCCAGGTGCGGCCGGAAGCCTCGAACATCCTTCCGTTCTGAAACACGATGCCATCAACCATCCACTGCGGCGGGCCGCCGGTGCGAAGCCGGGTGAACTCGCGCGGCTGGACCTCGAACTCGAAAGTCTCCGAAAAGCCCGCCGTCGTACTGCCGCCGTGACCCAGCCAGTCGAGTCCCAGCGACGCCGTCCATTGATCCTCAGCGTCGTAGGAGTTGTTGCCGCTGGCGAGGAACTGACGCGAGCGCCCGATGAGCCGCGACGCCCATTCGTTTGTCACGGCGTCGCCGCTGGCGTGTAGGATTTTCGTGTTGAGATTGGCGAGCAGCGAATCCGTTTCCGCCCGCGCCTTTT
>CALLKH010000625.1 GCA_938008425.1 uncultured Planctomycetaceae bacterium
CTGAGGCGGGCTGTCGGCAGTCGTTGATTATAACGGAATGACGGCGGCGGAGGCACAGAATCGCCGCGACTTCGCGCGCCGGGAGAACGTCGAGCGCGGCGTCGCCCCGTGTGAAGCCTTAGAAGCCAACGATGCGGTGATTACCGGGAATTCTCAGGATTTCGCAGCCGGCCTGGCCTTCGGCGGCGAGGGCTCGTCTTCCTCTTCCGGCACGAAAGGGACCGCCCGGGGGCTGAATGTCGGCATGCGGTACATGGCGGCCATCCAGGCCAGGCCAGCGATGAACGTCATAATGCTGATCGCCTGCGAGATGGTCACGCCGCCGATATCGAGCGGATTATCCTGCCGCAGCGATTCCTCGAAAATGCGCGTGATCGAGTAAAGGATCAGGAACCAGCCCAGAATGACGCCATGCCGCTTGCGGTAATAGAAGATCGTCGAGAGAACCCACGAGATCAGGAACGCGTTGACGACGGCGTACAACTGCGTCGGATGCACCGGCCTCGATCGAAAATGCTGCGAGAGATCCGCGAGCTGCTCCGGAGAGATTCCATACTTCGTCTGTTGACGGGCGACGACGCCGAACTCCGACGTTGCGATGAACTGTCGCAGCGCTTTGCCGGCCTCCTCCATTCGCTTGAGTATCGGCTTCAAAGCCTCGACGTTCGCCCCCGCAGCCTGCTTTTCGCGGTACTCCGTCAGCGCCGCATCGTATTCGCCGGTGAGCCTCTTATTCGTCTCGGCGCCATCCTTCAGCGCGTTGTCGATGAACTCGCGCGAGATCGGATACGTCAGGCCCGAGGTGTGCGAATAGAGCAGTTCCTTCGGCAGGGTGAGCTGGCCGAACTCGTACTGCTGCCGCATCGCCGGGCTGCCGTACGGAAAGGTGACGGCCCACGGAATGATCGCCTTCTGCCCGGCCGGGTCGTGCTGATCGACGCAGACAGCGCCCCAGCAGCAGCCGTTCAGGAAGCAGCCGATGCGCGTGATCGCCAGCCCCCATGCGAGCGAGGGGATCGTGAAGTCGAGATACCACCGCACCGAGACCTTTGCGATGTATCGCAGATAAATGATGCCGACGGGAATGACCGCCAGCGGACCGCCCCAGAATTCCAACCCGCCCGCGCGAATGTCGAAGATCGCCATGATCGGGTCGGGTGTGTTCGCGAAGCGCGTCTCCCAGTAGTGGATGACAAACATCGCCCGCGCGCCGGCCACGCCGAAGATCAGCGCGAGAAACCCGAGATTGAGGACGATGTCGGGATCGCCCTGTGAACGATAGGCCCGGCGACAGGCGAGCCAGATTCCCGTAAGAAAGGCGATCATCATCATGACGCCGTAGCTTTTGACGTCGCCGAAGGAATGGAGGAATCCCGGAATCCAATCGGGCATCGGGATTTTGAACATCGTCGGGTACATAATCTCGCTTCAATTCATTTTGAACGAATTCGGCATCGTTTGATTCACGCGCGGCGTTATGTCATCAGGGCCCGGGCAGTTCCACCACCACATTATCGATCAGCCGCGTCTTACCAATCCGCACGGCCGCCGCCAGCAGCGTTCGCCCCGAGGGCCGTACGGGCGTCTCCAATGTATCGGCATCGCAGATGACGACGTAGTCAATGGTGGCGCTGCCGCCCTGCGATTCGACGATTCGATGAATCTCGGTCGTCATCGCCGCGACCATGGCGTCGGTGTCGCGCCGTCCCGCGAGCAGCAGGTCGCGACCCAGCGACAGCGCCCGGCTCAAGCACAGCGCCTGCTGACGTTCCGTCGGAGAAAGGTACGCGTTACGGCTCGACATCGCCAATCCATCGGGCTCCCGCACGATCGGACAGACGACGATTCGCACCGGCATGCACAGATCGGCCGCCATCCGCCGGATAATGACTGCCTGCTGGGCGTCTTTCTGACCGAAACAGGCGAAATCCGGCTGAACGATGTTGAACAGCTTCGCCACCACCGTGCAGACGCCTTCGAAGTGCCCCGGCCGCGCGGGTCCGCACATCCGATCCGCCAGGGGACCCGGTACGACGCGGGTTTCCTCGCCGGCGGGATAGATTTCCTCGTCCAGGGGCGCATAGACGAGATCAGCGCCGGCCCTGGCGCAGGCCGATCGATCGGCGTCGAGCGTTCTCGGATAGGCTGAAAAATCTTCGCCGGGGCCGAACTGTGTGGGATTCACGTAGATGCTGACCACGATAAATGCGTGATCTTTCTGGGCTGCTTCGATCAGACTGAGATGCCCCGCGTGAAGCGCGCCCATCGTCGGAACGAATCCGACCTGCCGGCCCGCCTGCCGGGCGGCGCTGACGCGCTTGCGAACCTCGGCGATGGTGCGGACCACCGGCATGTCGCCGGATGGCGCGGTGGCGGAACTAATCACGGTTTCGGGCTGTGACATGCCTGTAGTTTTACACGCTGGGGCCGGATCGGACCACGCGCCCGCCGGTTGTCGGTGTCTAATTGAACTCGGAAGCGTCCGCCGCCATTTCCCGGGCGGTCTGCTTCGTGATCGCGCCGGCTTCGACCAGGCGGCGGAGGTCGGCGTCGAGCGGGAACATGCCGTCGTTGCGGCCACTCTGAATGACTGAATCGAGGGATTCGACTTTCCCCAGTCGAATCGCGTTCTTGGCGGCGTAGTTGGCGACCAGCACCTCCATGGCCAGCACGCGACGGCCGCCCCGCGCGGCGGGAAGCAGATGCTGTGCGACGACGAATCGCAGGCTCATCGAAAGCTGCGTTCGCACATCGTCGTGGCGATCGGCCGGAAACAAGTCGATCAGTCGGGTGATCGCGCCCTTTGCGTCGCGCGTGTGCATGGTGGCGAAGATCAAGTGGCCGGTTTCTGCAGCCGAAATGGCGAGCTGGGCGGTCTCGACGTCGCGAATTTCGCCCACGAGCATGACATCCGGATCCTGTCGCAGGCCGAAGCGCAGACCCTCGTAGAACGATGCGACGTCCACGCCGACTTCGCGCTGAGTGATGATGCTCGTTCCGATCGATGGGTGGATGTACTCGATCGGCTCTTCAATCGTGATGATTCGGTTTCCGCCGGCGGTGTTGAGCATCTGGATGAGCGATGCCACGCTCGTGGTCTTGCCGCTGCCGGTGATGCCGGTGATCAGGATGAGGCCGTCCTTCTGCGAGATGATCTTCGAGCCGAGATCGGTCGCGAAGCCCAGTTCCGGCAGGGTGGGAATGTGTTCCGGGATCGATCGAAAGCAGGCGCCGATGTGGCCGCGGCTGAGGAAGACGTTGGCGCGAAAGCGTCGTTCGCCGTCGGGCGCGGTCAACTGAAATGCGAGATCCGCGTTCTGGGCGGTCGCCTTGTCGGACCCCCGCACGTCGTCGAGCACGGTGCGGATCATTGTGCTGACGTCGGCCGCCGCGAGTTGATGTTCACCCGCGGGAACCAGTTCGCCGTGAATGCGATAGGTCGGGCGGTGTCCAGGCACGAGATGAAGGTCGGACGCATCGCGTTCGTGCATCGCCAGGAGCATTTTCTGGAGCAGATCGTTCATGGGCCGTTTGATTCCCGGTTGAAGCCGCCGCGGGCGGCGCGTCCATTCCCCAGCAGGTCACGTATCTGCTATGATATGCGCAGCCGGAGACAATGTCGCAGTGATGGGCGCTCCGGCGTCAGGTTCCAATTCCGAGGAACGAAGATGACCACGCTACCTTGTCCGTCATGTGGGCGAACGATCGCGGTTCAGGTGCCTCCGGGGACCCGCGTGCAATGTCCGCTCTGCAGCCAGATCGTGACCGTGCCCACGAGCGCGCCGACGGCAGGGCCGATGATGCCGGGCCAGCTCGCGTCGCTCAACGACATGGGCCGCGGCGGCCAGGGCGTGACCTATGCGGGGTTCGGAGCGACGCCTCCGAACAGCGGCCTGGCGGTTGCCTCGCTGGTTTGCGGGATCATTTCGGTTCTCGGGGCCTGCTTCTGGGGCCTTGGTGCGGTGCTGGGTCTGGTGGCGATCGGGCTGGGCATCGGGGCGATCGCGCAGGTTAAGAATAATTCCGGGCGCATGCGCGGAAAGGGCATGGCGATCGGCGGCATCACGACCGGCATTGCCAGCATTCCGCTCGCCGTGGTGCTGGTGACGCTGGTCTATGTGCCCATGTTTAAACAGTTCTCGTCGATCGGCTATCAGGCGGTCTGCCAGGAGCAGCTTGCTTCGGTTGCCGCGGCGTTGCATGCCTACGCTGAAAACGATCCGAACGGCGAGTTCCCCGATGACCTGCAGCGCCTCATCGATAACGGCGACATCGCGGCCCAGGAACTCACCTGTCCGTCCGATCCGACGGGAGCGCGTTCTTATTTCTACGTTCCCGGGTACAGCCTCGAATCCGATTCCGACCAGGTTCTCGTGTACGAGCATCCGGACATACACGCGAATGATGCAAGCGAATTCACCACGTCCGGAGGCGCGGTAATCTATCTCGACGGGCGGGTGGATTTCCTCGACAGCGCCAAGTTCTTGAAGTTGATCAACAAGATCAGAACGCCCGACGGCAAGCGTTTTGCGCCGCACGAGGAGTGACGCGACCGCGGCGTTCATGTTTCCGGTCTCGCGCCGTCGTGGTCATCGATTTGTTAGCGCATCTCACGCCGCCGCCGCGGACGTATCGGCGCGCATCTCTTCACCCAGGCGCCGCATCCGGTGCGCCGCCCAGAGGAACCCGGCGGCCGCGATGACCAGCGGCACCCAGAACTCCCCCGTTATCGCGTAAAGCGCCACGCCGATGCCCTGTGCGACCACGCCGCGAACGCCCACGAGCGTGCCGTGAATCGCGAGATACTGCGCCGCCTTCGACGGCTCGGGCGCAAAGGCGACGGGACCCAGGGTCCACGTCAGATGAACGCCGGTCATGCCCATCGCATACAGCGCGCTGAAGATGCGCAGTGTGTCGCCGCTCGTCGTGAAGATCAGGCCGATCGGGAAGATCGTCAGCCAGAGGAATGACACGGCCGCGAGTTTCACCGGTCCGGCTCGATCCGCGACGCGCCCCATCAGCGGCAGCATCAGGATGCTCACCACCTGGTACACCACGATGACCGCGATGGAGTATTCGCTGTTGGACAGTGCGAGGCGGCCCTTGCCGATGAGCGGCAGAAGCGCCGTGCAGATCATCCAGCCGATGCCGTACGACATGAAGGCGGTTTCGTACGCGGCGAAGCGCTTGTCCTCGCGAAGAATCGTTGTCATGTCGCGCAGCGGCGTCCACCAGCGCGTTCCGTTCGTCACGATCGGCAGCGAGCGCGCTTTGAAGACCGGCGTCTGAGTAATCATGCGATACGAGAAAAGTCCGAGCGCGAGAATCCCGGCGATGATCGGCAGGAACATTCGATAGCCGTCGGGGTTGAGGTCGGACCATTTGCCCGCCGCCTGGCCGCCGATCATGACGCCGAGGAACTGGGCGGTCATGAGCAGTCCGAAGATTCGACCGCGCATTTTCGGTGTGTAGCAGGCGCGCAGGACGTCGGCATTGATCGGTGAGACCGCCGCGCCGCCGCCCGCGCCGGCCCATGCCGCGACGACAAAGAGAATGAGGATCGGTTCGATCGTGGTGGTGGCGGCGATGAGCGCGATCGGGGCGCACGCGCACAGGGTGATGAGCGTCAGGTATCGGCTGATCGGCATCCGCGCGTACAGGTGATTCCAATAGACGGTGAGAAACTGGCTGATCGGTACGGCCGATGTGAGCACCCAGCTTTGCCACTCTCCGGCGCCGAATCGCTTCTGGGCGAGAAACGGCAGGGTGTAGCTGAGAGAGATTCCGACGCCGAGCGAGAAGACGGCGACGAGATGCAGGGCGAGGATGCGGCGATCGGTCGGGGCGTCGACCGTAATGGGGATGAGCGTCTCCCCGGCGGGCGGCGCTTCGGGCTGGGGGTCATCGATGAGCGTCGGAATGGCAGGGCCTCGAAAGTTTGGAGGGTTATAGTCGCGCCGGTCCCAGTTCGCCTGCCCACCTCGGAATCCCGTGTGGCTCCACCCCGTCATGTCGAGCGAAGCGAGACCTCAACTCCCTCCCCCTCGACGGGGGAGGGCCGGGGTGGGGGTGATGAAGGCGCGCAGGCGCGCGCATTCTGAAACAACAGCTCCACTACTGGAGTCATTGACCGACATGGCGCGCCCCTCAGCGCGATCACCGGAGAAACGCTCCTACTCCAGCACTCGCAGTCGCACCAGGTTCACTTCCCGGCCAAGGACGATCAGGATGTCGCCCTTCTTGAGAACGTCCGAAGGGCCGGGCATGAACTGGAACTCGCCGGTGATGGGTTTCTTGATGGCCAGCACCAGCATGTTGAACTGTTCGCGCAGCTTGGACGAGGCGAGCGTCTTGCCGACGAGCGGCTCGGGCAGCTCGATCTCCATGATGCGGTGGTCTTCGGCGAACGGGAAGTAGTCGAGCAGATTCGGAAACGCTACGCGCCGCGCCGTGCGCTCGGCCGTTTCGCGCTCGGGGAAGATGACTTCGTGCGCCCCGACCGCCTTGAGGATGGTTGCGTGGTCCTCGTTCACCGCCTTGCAGCGGATGCGCTTCACGCCGAGCTGGCTGAGATGAAGCGTGCTGATGATGCTCGGCTCCATGCTTTCGCCGAGGCTGACCACGCATTCATCGACCGTCATGGGCACGAGCGCCTTGAGCGCGTCGAATTCGCGGGCGTCGCAGATGACGGCCTGGTGCACGTCGTCGCGAATCGCGTTGACCGCGGACTCGCTGCGATCGATCGCCAGCACCTCGCAGTGCATGTCGGTGAGCTGCCTCGCCAGATGCGAGCCGAATTGTCCGAGTCCGATGACGACAACCTGCTTCATGACGCACCCATTCTAACCGACCATCAGTCGTTCTTCAGGATATCGAATCGAGCCCATTGTCCGCTGCGACACGATCATCGCGAACGTCAGGGGGCCGATTCGACCCACGAACATCGAGAGAATAATCCACACCTTGCTGGCGGACGTGAGCAGTGGCGTGACCCCGGTCGAAAGCCCGACCGTGGCGAACGCCGACACCTGTTCAAACATCAGGTTGAGTTCATTGAGCGGCTCGGTGTCTGGCTCCAGCGACGCGAGAACGAGGCAGCCGACGCAGCACCACATGACGCCCAGGCCGATGATCATCGCCGCGCGGGCCACCACTTCCGGCGGCAGGCGCCGGCCAAGCAGTGTGACGTCGGCCCGGCCGCGGAGCCATGCGAGCAACTGAGACGCCCACGTCACCACGGACGTGGTCTTCACACCGCCCGCGCATGACGCTGGCGAACCGCCGATGAACATGAGTACCATCATGATGAGCAGTGCGGTGCGCGGCAGCGCACCGATGTTGATCGTATTGAACCCCGCGGTTCGGCAGGTGATGGATTGAAAAACCGCGTTGGTGAATCCATCGAACCAGGTGTCGCCGATGTCAAACGCGCCGGAGACGCCGATGAAAAGCGCCCCGAGCACGATCAGGCCGGCGGACGACAGCAATACGACGCGCGTGTTGAGCGACCACATGTGCGGCTTGGCATCTCTGCCAATGGAACGGAACCAGGCTCGCCGCGCGGATTCGAGCACAACCGCGTGCCCAAGCCCGCCGAGAATGATCAGCGCCATGATGGCGTAGGTCATCCCGTAGTTGTCGCTGCGGCTCATGAGGTTGTCGCCGTAGATCGAGAATCCGGCGTTGCAGAAGGCCGACACGGAGTGAAAGATCGCCGAGAAGACGGGCGCATTCTCGCCGGGCTCGTTGCGGAGGTCGAGATAGATGATGACCGCGCCGGCGGCCTCGATGAGAAACGTGATGGCGACGATGCGCTTGAGGTCCTGTCGTACGCGCGTCGCCGCGTGGCCCTGGAAAAAGGCATCGCCCAGCATGTGCTGAGAGCGAAACGACATGCGCCGCCCGAGCATCTGCGAGCCCATCGCCGCGAAGGTCATGATGCCGAGTCCGCCGAGCTGGAACAGGACGAGGATGACAATTTGGCCGAACCGGGTGAAGTCCTTCTCGGTGTCCATCGTCGTCAGCCCGGTGACGCAGACGGCCGAGGTCGAGGTGAAGAGGGTATCGATGAATCGGATGTCGTTTCGCGTCTGGGCGGCGGGGAGATAGAGCAGGTACGCGCCGATCAGGATCAACCCGCCGAACGTCAGCGCCAGCATCCGCTCCGAACGATCGAGCAGAAGCTCCAGCAGGTAGGCCGCGAACTTCCGAAAGCCCCTGGGCTTCTGGATCAGGCCGTCGAATTGATCGCCGTTCTCCATCGTGATGGCGGCGGTGCGACGACCGCCCCTTCGACATTCTATCCGTCACCGGCGGGAGACCGGCCCGAATCGTGACTCGCTGGTTCCAACGTCCACTGACGCCCTGTCCCGACGGCCGCGCCGCCGTCGGCGTATCAACGTTCATCGGCTTATCGGAAGCGGCGCATTGGCAGGGTTCACCATGCCGCGTCCGGAAATCAAGCCGATGTCAGACGTTGAAGCGGAAATTGATGATATCGCCGTCCTGCACGATGTAATGCTTGGGCTCAAGGCGAACCTTGTTCGCCGCCTTCGCCCCGCGCATGTCCTCGTGCGCCTTGAGGTCCTCGAATGCGACCACCTCGGCGCGGATGAAGCCGCGCTGGATGTCGCTGTGAATCTTGCCGGCCGCCTCGACCGCCTGCATGCCCTTGGTGATCGTCCACGCCCGCACCTCGTCGGGGCCGCACGTCAGGAATGATGCCAGGCCTACGGCATCGTAGCAGGTGCGAATCAAACGGGTACCCGCGGGCGCCTCGAGGCCGAGATCCTGTAGAAACGCCTTGCGATCCGCCGGGCTGAGCTGGGCGATTTCCGCCTCGATCTCCGCCGACATGGCGATCGTCGCCTTCGCGTGTGCATACTCGAATGGCGGCGGCGCCGCGACGTCATCCTCGCCGACATTGATGACCACGATCACCGGCTTGAGCGTCAGGAACCCGAAACTTGCGGCGATGCGGTGCTCGTCTTCATTCTGAATCGCGCTCAGGACCGGCGCCTCGCCTTCGAGGGCCTGCCGCACGCGCTGCATCATGGCGAGTTCGCGTAGCTCCTGATCGCGGGTCTTGCTGGGCTTCTGGGTGCTTTTTTCCAGCTTCTCGATCCGGTTCACCACCTGTTCGAGGTCGGCGAAGAGCAGTTCCGTCGTAATCTCCTCGAGATCGGCCTTCGCATTCACCCGGTTGCGATATTCCAGCACCGAGTCCGACGCGAATGCCCGCACCACCATCACGAGGCCGTCGCACTTGCGGGCTTCCTGCATTCGCTTGCGAAACTCCGCCTGGCCGTGGGCGTCGGCCAGCGAGGCCCCGGGGATGTCCACGAACTCGATGTGGGCCTGGGTGTACTTCTTCGGCTTGTACTGCTCGGCCAGGAAGTCCAGCCGGGAGTCGGGGACCATGACCGAGGTGATCTGCTCGTTCATGGCCAGGCTGGGATCGACCGGCTTGCCCGTCAGCGCTGAGAAGAGTGTGGACTTGCCGGATTGAGGCGGACCGATGATGGCGAAACGCATGAAAGTGGATTCCTTTTGGGAGTTGATTGTATCGGTTTTATGGGGGGCGTCGAGTTGGGGGTTGGGTACGATTCCTTACGTTGCAATTATCAGAAATGAGTGTCGTTATGGACGCACGATCCTCGCCCGGAGGGCCGGGATTGGCGGCGCGATCATTTCACGATCAGGTTCACCATTCGGCCGGGGACGTAGATCGTCTTGACGATCTTCCCGCCCGCCAGCTTGACCTGCACCTTTTCATCCGCCACCGCGACTGCCTTCACCGTCGCTTCGTCCGCCGTCTTGGCGACCAGCACCCGGCCGGCCAGCTTGCCGTTCACCTGCACCGGGATCTCGACCTCAGACTCCTCGACCATCGCCGGCTCCCACGTCGGCCAGGGCTCGTACGCAAGCGATCCGGTCCACGCGTCGCCGTGCAGGCGCTGCCAGAGCTCCTCGCCGACATGCGGCGCGAACGGCGCGAGGACGAGCGCAAACCGCTCGGCCTGGCTCTTGTGAATGGTCTTCGCGCGATAGGCCTCGTTGACGAATTCCATCATCGCGCTGATGGCGGTGTTGAACGCCATGCGATCGATGTCCTCGCCAACCTTCTTGATCGTCTTGTGCAGCGACTTTTCCAGTGCCGCGAACTTGCCGCCCTTCGGTCCCTCGGCATCGTTCGAGACGGCCGACGAGAGCGTCCCCGAGTCTTCATCGACGATCAGTCGCCACGCGCGCTGAAGAAACCGAAACACGCCGGGCACGTCGCGCGGGTTCCACGGTTTGCTCGCCTCCAGCGGGCCCATGAACATCTCATAGAGCCGCAGCGAATCGCCGCCGTATTCGTTGACGACATCCTCCGGGTTGATGACGTTCTTCATGCTCTTCGACATCTTCTCGACCGCGCCGGTGAGTTTCTCGCCCGTCGACCTGTGATACGCGCCGTCCTCGCGGAAGTCGATGTCCTCGTAGCCGATGTAGGTGCCGCGCGAGTCGGTGTAGGCGAACGCGCGGATCATGCCCTGGTTGAAGAGCTTGCCGAACGGCTCGATCGTGCTGACGTGGCCGAGGTCGTAGAGCACCTTGTGCCAGAACCGCGCGTAAAGCAGGTGAAGCACGGCGTGTTCCGCGCCGCCGAGATAGAGATCAATCCCGCCGACATGCGGCCGGCCGTCCTTGCGCGGCGAGACCATCCAGTACTTTTCGGCCTCGGCGCCGCAGAAGCGCTCGTCGTTGTGCGGATCGAGGAATCGCAGGTAATACCAGCACGAGCCAGCCCATTGCGGCATCGTGTTGAGTTCGCGCCTGTACGTCTTGCCGTTTCGCTGGACCGTCGCCCACTCTTTCGCGCGACCGAGCGGCGGTTCGGGGACATCGTTTTGATTTGACTCCTCATCCGAGGCCGCGACCGTCGGCCGGAAGTCCTTCATCTCCGGCAGTGTCAAGGGTAGTTCACTCTCGTCTAGGCCGATGATCTCGCCGTCTTCGCCGTGAAGAATGGGAAAGGGCTCGCCCCAGTAGCGCTGGCGCGAGAAGAGCCAGTCGCGAAGTTTGTAGTTCACCGCGCCGCGGCCGAGCTTCTTTTCCTCGAGCCAGGCGATGATTTTCTTCATGAACTCGGCCGTACCCAGTCCATTGAACTGGCCCGAGTTAATTGCGACGCCATCATCGACATAGGCGTCTTCGAAGAGTCCCGCATCCTCGATGTACGCCGGCATCGCAACCTGATCGATCCAGCCTGCGTCGCCATCGAGCAGCGCGTTCATCGGCCCGATCGGCACCATGCCGCTGATGGTGGTCGCCGTCATCGCGGCGGATTTCAGGAACATCTCGGCGACCGCCTGGCGTCCGCGCTTCTTTGCGTATTCCATGTCGATACGATTCGCCGACACCTGCTGGTGCAGCCACGCCGCCGTCGGCCGAACCACGGCCCGGATCGTCAGGCCGAATTCCTTCGCGAACTCGAAATCCCGCTCGTCATGCCCCGGCACGGCCATGATCGCCCCGGTGCCGTAGCCCATGAGCACATAGTCCGCGACCCAGACCGGAATCTTCTCGCCGTTCACCGGGTTGATCGCGTGCGCCCCCGTAAAGACACCCGTCTTTTTCTTTGCGTCGGCCGTGCGATCCTTCTCCGAGCGATTGGCGGCGGCCGCGACATACGCCTTCACGGCGTCGCGCTGGGCGGGCGTCGTGATCTTCTCCACGAACGGATGCTCCGGTGCAAGAACCATGTAGGTCGCGCCGAAGAGCGTGTCCGGCCGCGTGGTGAAGATCTCCAGCGACTCGGCAAATCCGTCGAGCTGAAAGTGAACGTGCGCGCCTTCGCTGCGGCCGATCCAGTTGCGCTGCATCAGCTTCACGCTCTCGGGCCAGTCGAGTTCAGCGAGGTCCTCTTCGAGGCGATCGGCGTACTTGGTAATCCGGAGCATCCACTGCTTGAGCGGCCGTCGATAGACCGGGTGCTTCCCGCGATCGCTTCGAC
>CALLKH010000626.1 GCA_938008425.1 uncultured Planctomycetaceae bacterium
GTAATCGGGCTGTCCTGAACCGAGGTGATCTCGTAATTCCAGACATTCAGCACGGCAAGCCAGGTCGAGTCCAGCCGATCGGTCCACGTCACCGTCGCGACCTGGTTGGAAATCTCACTCAGGAGCTTTTCGTGAAGCCTTCGGGCGGACTCTAACTGCTCGATGTTAACTTCATAGTTGCGGATCATGCCGTGGAGATGGCGTTCCTGCTCCTTAAGCCAGCGGCGCAGGTCCGGCGAAGAATCGCCTGCGGCATTGATCTTGGTGGCCAGTGTCACCGCCTCATTGCGCAACTCTGTCAATCGCGCCGAGTTGATGCGAAGATCGCGGTTGATCTGGCCGACGGCCTGACGCGTCTCGGTCTCCCATTGCCGCACCGTCGTATCGTCCACGGCCGAGTTGAAGACCTGAAAGCGCCGGTTCCAAATCTTGCGTGTATCGGAGAGCGACTGAAGCTGCTCGCCGATCAGCGCGATTTCCCGCTGCCGCGATCTGCGAACCATCTGGCGGGCTTCGAACTCCTCGACCAGCGCCTGATCCCTGGTCGCCGACATTTCCAACCGCCGGCGCGTCTCAATCCACTCGGCGTCGCGAAGCGCAAAGTCGGTCTGCGCCCATTCAAGCTGCTGATTTAATCTGAACTCGGCCTGATCGATTTGTAAGAGATACTCGTCGAGGCCCTGCTGCGTAAACTCGATCTCCTTGCCGACCTGGGCGATCTTCTCACGAAGTGAGGTCAGTTGCAGATTGCGAAGCTCATCCTCGAGTTTCTGGTTCTCAAGTTCGACTTCTCGCAGCCGAACCTCTTCCGCCTCCACACGGCTTTCCAACTGCGCCAGTCGTAAGGCACTTGCGAGCGACGGCGCCTGGGCCTCGTTCTTGTTACGCTCCATCGCCTCCTTGGCCTGCCGGCGATTTCGTTCACTGTCTTCGCGCGCCTTCTTCGCGGCGGCCAGTGCCGCCTGAGCCGCCTCGATCGCATCCGATCGTGTTTCTCCCCGCGCGGTTTCGGTCTCCAGTTGATCGCGAAGATTCTCCTGGAGCCGAAAGGTGTAGGGTTTTGATTCCGGCAATCCCCGGGCGCGAAGGTTGTCCAGGGCGACCTTCAACTGCCCCATTGAGGCCTTGAGTTCCGCGTCATGCTCTCTTGCGGCGTCGATCTGCCCGAGCAGCCGGTCGAGCCGGCCCAGCAGGTCGAGCTCCGCGACGAGGGACTGCGGCGGATCCTTACCTTCGGCCGTGACGGACTCGATTGCCGCCTTTGCAGCGGCGATTTCGACGGCGATTCGCTGACGATCGAACTGGGCCTGTTCGTCAATCGCGGCCGGCTGACTCGTCGTATTGGAATTCACCGACTCCAGTGGCTGCGCGGCTGCCCCGGAAGGAAGGAGGAATATGCCCGCGAGGAATAGTGCTATTCGGATGGCATGTGTCATTCGAAGTCGCCTCATGACTCCACGCCCGCCGAACGGCCCTATTCGTGATGCGTCATCTCAATACAAGCTGGAGTCTTTGTCGGAGTACATTCGTGTCGAGCCGCGGCGAGCGCCGTGCGTTGAATCAGATTCAAGCGTCGAATCGACTTCGGTTGATGTTTCTGACGCGAACGGGCGCGCAGGAAAACGCCGGATAAGCCAATCGGCTGATTGTATTCTATAACGCCGACTTCATCAACTGAGGCTCATCAGTATGACGGAGTTCCAGTGGTGATGAAAACTGAAAGGGTGTTCACGACGATCGCGCATTCGCTGGGATTTTCGGTCGCATCGATGAGCGCGTATCGCGAACGCGTGCAGGATCGCAGGCGCGTCCAGGGGTAAACCAACGCAACCGCCGGCGTCAATCCCCGGAGTCATCAGCGTCGACGTTCTTCGACGTCGATGCCTGCCGCGCGTCCAGCTTCGCCCTCCACTCTGCGGCTCTCTGCGCGTTGCCCTCGGCCTCAAAGTGCCGCACAAGGCGCTCGATCGCCTCTGTCATGCGCGTCCCTGCCTGCTGCGGAATGGATGCTTCGCGCAGTACCATTCCTTCGCATCCATCGAGCAAAAGCGGCTCAGCCTGGGCGAGCTTGTTCTGCCCCAACAGCGTCGCGCCCATGACCGACTTGATGTAGAACGTCTGCCAATCATCGGGACGGGTGTTCTCAAGGATGGTGAGCGCCTCGCGAACGAGCGGCTCGGCCGCGTTCCACGCTTTCATTTCGAGCAGACTCTTGCCGAGCAGGCCAAGTCGCCAGGCGAGTTCGGGGCTGTCCGGGGGCAGCGTGGCACGAATGGCAACGAGCACTTCCTGCAGCAGTGTCGTGACCCTGGCCATGCTCTCCGGCCTGGCCGGATCGGCCGCTCTTTGGTAGGCGTCGAGGAGTTGCATGCCGACCCAACCGAGCGAAGGGGATACCTTCGAAGCCTCGTACGCCTCTTCGAGCAACGGGATTGCCTCGGACAGTCGGCCTGCATCCTTGTAGTTCACGCCGAGGTTCGCCACGGTCACGAGCGTTAGCAGGTGCTGCCGTCCGTTCGATGCCTCCCTGCTATCAAGCGCTTCTTCAAACATGGGCACCGATTGGTCGAGCCTGCCCTGGCTCCAGTACAGCGAGGCAAGGTTGTTCAGGCCATTGGCGATGTCGGGGTGCCCGGCGGGAAGAGCCGCGCGGTTGATCTGCAGTGCTTCGCGGTAAAGCGGCTCGGCCTGGTCAAGCCTGTGCTGGTCCCGAAGGAGCTGTGCGAGGTTGTCCAGGCCGCCTGCGATGTCCGGGTGCCCGGCCGGGAGGACCGCGCGGTAGATCTGCAGCGCTTCCCGGCTGAGGGGCTCGGCCTCTGCCGACCTGTTCTGAACCCGCAGAAGGTCCACGAGGTTGTTCAAGCAGATGGCGATGTCCGGGTGCCCGTTGGGGAGGGTCGCGCGATAAATCTGCAGCGCTTCGCGCTGGAACTGCTCCGCCTCGGCAAGCTTGTTCTGTCTTTGCATGAGCAACGCGAAGTTGTTCAGGGCGGTGGCGGTGTCTGGGTGCCCGGCGGGGTGGGCGGCACGGAAGATCTCCACCGCTTCGCGTTGGAGCGGCTCGGCCTCGACGAGCCTGTTCTGGTGAACAAGGAGCCCCGCAAGGGCGCTCAGGCTGGTAGCGAGTTTCGGGTGCCCGACAGGGAGGGACGCTCGGCGGATCTCCAGCGATCTTCGGTAGAGCGGCTCGGCCTCGGCGGACTTGTTCTGCTTCTGCAGGAGCCACGCAAGGTCGTACAGGACAGTGGCGATGTTCAGGTGCCCGTCGGGGAGGGCCGCGAGAGAGATCTCCAGGGCCCGCCGCAGGTTCGGCTCTGCCTCGTCGTAGCGTGCCAATCCAAGAAGCGTGACTCCGATAGCTACGCGAACGCGCGCCTCCACCAGCGGCTGGTCCTTGAGCGATCCTTTGTCGAGCTCCCTGACCGCAGCCTTCATCACCTGCAACACCGTCACCTGGTCCTTGAGCGGTTCGTTGGTCTCGGGGTCCTTCGGCAGGTTGACCGGATTGACTGCGGCAAGCATGTCGGTTTGAAATGCGACCACCGCCTCGGCGATGGCGGCCTGCTTCCTCGCCTCAGCCTCCTGCTCTTTGGCTTCTGCCGCCTGCCTAATCGCCTCGGCTTCCTGCTCCTTCGCCCTGGCCTCCTGCATTTGAGATTCCATACGCGCCGCATCGGCCACCTTGCGCTGTTCGGCCTCGGCCTCCCGGGCCGCTACCGCGAGGTCGCGCTGGTTGCTCGCCTCTCTGGCCTGCCATGCGAACGCGGCCACACCGATAAGCAGCGTCGCCGCCACCGCGCCGCTCGTTGTCACAATCATCCGGTGTCGGCGAATGAACTTCTTGAAGCGGTAGGCCGTGCTTGGCGGCGCGGCCACCACCGCTTCGCCTGCGAGATACCGCCGGATGTCCGTCGCCAGTCCATTGGCCGTCTCATAACGCCGCTGGCGGTCCTTCTCCAAGCACTTCATCACGATCCAGTCCAACTCGCCGCGGATGACGGTGCCCAGCTTCTTCGGCTCGATGTGTCGCCGGGCGGCCACACTCGCCAGTGTGTCCGAATGCTGACTGAGCCGCGTGCTCGGCTTCGGCGGCTCGACCTCGCGGATGATTCGCTGAATTTCCGCGTACGCCGCCGAGCGAAGTTCCTTGCTGTTGAACGGCGTCGTGCCTGTCAGCAGTTCGTAAAGCAGCACGCCAAGGCTGTACACATCCGTCCGCGTGTCGATGTCCAGGCTGCCCTCGGCCTGTTCGGGACTCATGTACTCCGGAGTGCCGATGAGCTGACGATGCTCGGTGAACAGCGTCTTCTCCGTCAGCCGCGCGCTGGTCGCCTTGGCGATGCCAAAGTCGATCACCTTCGTATTCGGCCGCCCGTCCTGAGTACTCACCAGAACATTATTCGGCTTGATGTCCCGATGAATGATTCCCTTCGTATGGGCGTGCTGCACGGCCGTGCAAACCTGCGCGAATAGTTCGAGCCTTTCCTGAATGCTCAGGTTGTTCTTGTCGCAGTACTCGACGATCGGGTCGCCCTTGACCAGCTCCATCACGAAGAAGGGACGACCCGTCTCCGTCGCGCCGGCATCCAGCACCCGCGCGATGTTCGGATGGTCCATCAGCGCCAGCGCCTGGCGCTCCTGCTCGAACCGCGCGACCACTTGCCGCGTGTCCATCCCCAGCTTGATGATCTTCAGCGCCACCTTGCGGCGAACCGGCTGCTCCTGCTCCGCCATGAACACCGAGCCGAACCCGCCCTCACCGATCAGTTGCAACAGCTTGTACGGCCCGATCAGCGCACCCGGCTGTTCCGCCGCCGCCGTCCGCACGGTCCGGGCCGAAGATGAAGGCGCTTCCACCTGCGGCAGCGTCGCATTCGGATCGATCGGCATGGCGTCCGCGCTCTCAAGAAACGATCCCGCCTCGGCCTCGGCCCTCAGAAGCCCCTCCACTTTCGCGCGAAGGTCCGCGTCATCCCCACAGGCCGCATCAAGGTAGGCCGCCCGCTCGACCGGATCGGTCAAAGCGCGAGCCGCGCTGAAGACTTCTTCGATGCTGAATTGATTGCCCATGCGCGTGACCTCCGGGCGGTTTGAAGAAACAAGAAGGCTTCGATCACTCTCGATGCGAGTCGGTATTGATCGTCTGGAATTCTCGGGCGCTTCGATCGGCGAGCTTTCGTGCCGCCAGTCCGTCGGGCCCCTCCAGAACGTCGTCAGCACAGAATCTCAAAGTGGTGTCACCGACCTGAATGGTATCGCCATCGGAGAGTTCCCATTCGGTCGAAATCCCGGCTCCGTTGATGAGGACGCCGTTCAGACTGGGAAGCGGCTTGAGCACATACCCGTCTTCGTTCCGACAGATCATGAAATGCTTTCGCGAAACTTTGGGATCCAGCAACTGGATGTCGCGCGCAGGATCGCGACCGGCCGACAACGGGCGGTTGGCGATTTGATAATGGGTGTGAGCATTCTGGCCGGTGAGGATCATGAGACTTGCCATAAGAATCGTTCCTTGAAAGAGGACCGTTCCGCCGGGCAGCCCGTCCGCCCGCCTTATTCATCAAGGCGGAAGGGCCGGACGGCAAGCCTCATTGAAAATCCATTTTTTCCCAAAATTGCTCCGAATTCGTCCTCCGCCGAGTGGCCGAGATTGGTCAATTCGTACCAGGCTCGGCCGTCTGCACCGACCGGTCCGTTAAGCCTTTGACAATTCCTGGTAGAGCCACGCCCTGGCATAGGCCCAGTGCCGGTCCGCCGTGGCGGGCGAGAT
>CALLKH010000627.1 GCA_938008425.1 uncultured Planctomycetaceae bacterium
AGCGGCGCCTCGTTGCTATTGCCGACCTGCCGGTCGAGGTGCTCCGCGACACCGTCACCAGTAATATCAAAGAGCACTGGCGGCCCTTCACGCGGCGGGACCAGCGCCCAGTGCTCTTGGCCTGCTGGGCACGGTCCGCAAACAGTGCGAGCGACGATGAGCGCGGCAAACGCACTCATTCCCTTGAGCCAATGACCTCGCGACTTTCGAGACAACCAACCGCGGGAGATGTCGATGCGCTCTTGCATGCCGCCCTCGCACTGTAAGGAGTTGCGAGAACCTACAAGTCAGGACTGCTGTCCGCAAGAGAATTTTCGGAACGTCTAAATATTTCTTGTCCACAAGAATGAGCCAGCGATACGCTCATTGACTCATTATTGTGGCAGCTGCTCGATTCTTGTGTCGCGAACTCCGACTTCGCTGGCTGAGAGCCTCTCGAAATCAACTCCAGCTGCACAGGCACTGAGACTTGCGAATTGAAGGGCAGTGAGTTCTTCATTCGCGAGAGTCGGAAGCCCCATCAGATACACCGTTGTGCGTAACTTTCGCGCCACCGAGAGTCACGGGATCCCCTCAACGAATACTCGATCGTGCGGGCTTTCCCGTCCATGCGCCTCGCTGAACTTCGGAGACGGGAGCGGCCTCGCGCAACGCCATGATGGCGTCATGCGCCTCCGCTCTGCCCTTTCGTGTCAACGTGACTCGGCCTCATCGTTCGACAAGGCCGAGTCGACGGACGTTGAGTTGCGAAGCGCCCGGCCCGTCGGCTTACTGCTGCTGGCCGAAACTGGTCAAGACCGCGTTCAGATCGCTGAATTCGACGACGCCGTTCCCGTTGATATCCGCGGGGAGCGCGGTCGAGAACCGAAACACGCCGCTCCCGCTCGACGTCGATCCCGTCGGATTGCTCGCGATGACAGTCCAGTAGTAGGTCGTGTTCGCCGCGAGCGCGTTGATCGGGATGACGAACTCCGTTCCCGGGATGCCCGACTCCGTGAGAACCACAGTGTTCATCGCCTCGTCGAGCGCGATGCGCACCTCGTACGACCTGTTGAACGCCGCGGCGTGCGCCCACGTCAACCTCGCCGACGTCCCCGACCAGAATGCGCCAAGGCCGGGTATCGGGAGCCCCGACGCGCCGTCCGGGGGGGTCAACAGGGCGAAGTCACCCGGGGCCTGCATGGGCGTCAAGTTGCGCAACGCTCCGACGATCGATTCACGAAAGATGACGGCAAGATCCGGCGACGAGTCGCCGTTCAAGTCCGACACCCCCAGACCCATCGGGCGATGCGCAAAATAGTGCGTTTCTTCGAAGGCAAAACTGCCGTCGGTCATCTGGCGGAACACGTCCGCGCGCTCTTCATCACCCACCGTCGTCGCGTTCGACCTGTTGCCGAGCACGAGGTCGGCTCGACCGTCTCCATCGATGTCGCCGATGGCCGCCGCGGTAGGACGAGGATCGATCACCGCGAGCGACATCCGTGTCTCGGCGTGAAACCCGCCGGCGCCGTTCGAGAGAACAATCGAGTAGTCATTGCTGTCGTTGTTTACCGTGACAATGTCGAGGAACCCGTCGGCGTTGAGATCTCCCGATGCGCTGCCAAACGGGAGATCGCCCACCGGCGTGAACGAGGTCTCGACGAACTGCCCGGCCCCGTTGTTCGAGAGCACGCTCACGCCGCTCTGCGGATTGAACGCCCCGATCTGACCGACGCACGAGACCACGAGATCGATGTCGCCGTCGCTGTTCACATCGTCAAGGTAGATCTCGAGCGGTTCCGACATCGTCAGCACCGTCGAACCAAACGCGAACTGCGCGGGCCCCGAGCCCCGGTAGATGTCGAGTCGCGAGAGCGTGTAGTGCGCAACCGCCAGATCGAGCACACCGTCATCGTCGAAGTCGCCGAAGATTGAATCGATCGGACTCTCAGCCACCGGCAAAGTCGCAAGCGGGCTGAATGCCCCCGTCCCGTCGCCCTCGAAGATCGCGACGACGCTATCGACACTCCCGACCAGCGAGAGATCAAGGAATCCATCTCCGTTCACGTCGACCAGCCGCGGCGCCTCGGGGCGGAACGGAGTGTTGAGCACGATCGGCGATCCGAACCCGCCCGCTCCATCGCTCAGCGCAACCGATACGGCCTGGAAGTTCAGGTACGCCACCACCACGTCGTCGAAACCATCGTTGTTGAGGTCGCCGAACTCGAAGGCGTTCGAGTTCGCGCCGTTGAATGCGCCGATCGGGAAGTACGCCGTGTCGACGAAACCCCCGAACTGGGCGCTCGCTCCGGCGCACACGAACGCCATCGCGAGGAGCGATGCGCCGCCACGGCCCGGGCTCCATGGGCGATTCATTGAGTTCATCGAATTCGTTCTGCGATTCATGGGATCGCTCCTGTGGATGATGGATGCCGTGATTCGGAGCGGCCGCCCGCTCCATTCGCACATCCGAAATCCCCTCCAGCGACCCGACAGACTTCGACGATTTTCTCGCGAAGCGGATCAGACGATGCCCCCGCTTACGGCGTGCCCCGCTCATTCCGCCAACGCTCCCCCGCGTCCACGTCGAACGGGAACTCGTTCGAGTCCGGCGGGATCGTGCACGTCGCGAACGCCGTCAGCGCGCACGGCGGGTTGTACGCCCGGTTGAAGTCGAGCACCACGGTCTTCCCGTCAGCGGACGGCTCGACGTACAGGTACCTTCCGATGACGTACGTTTCCTTCCCGTTGGTGGTGTCGCCGAACCGAAGGAGCGAGCCGCCGTCGCCGGCCTCGAGGAGCACCGCGTCCACATTCACGCCGCGATGCTCGAACCGCGCGCGCCCGGCGATGGCGCCTTCCTCGCGCACGCCGATCACCGTGTCCATCCCGATGAACTGTCCGCGCGCGGCCGGCACGAACGTCGCGACAATGCGCCATTCCTCGTTGACCGGGAACCGGTCGAGCCCTTTGAAGTTGACAAGCGTCGGCGCCGCGGCGTCTTTGATGCGCACCCACGGGCGCCCGCCGCGCACGATCACGTGAAAGCGAATCTCGCCGATCGAGAGCACCGTCGGGTCGCCGTTGGCATCGCTTCGGATCTCGCCACCCGGGGGCAGCCCCTCGATCTCGACTCCACTGGCGCTCACAAACCGGACGCGATCACCCTCGACGATGAACGTGCCGATCTGATCCCTCGGAAATCCGTCGTAGCGGATCTCGGAATCGCTCGCGCGCCCAACGCGATTCAAGCCAGGGCCGAGCGGCTCGAGGCCGACGAGGGACAACCATCCGTCCGGGGCCTTGAGGCGCTCAATCCGCCGCGCGTGCCACGCGTCGGTCTCGGCGACGAGCGCGACGCTCACCGCCGAGGCTGACGACAACGATTCAGCCTGCTCGTGGTTCACAGCGCAGCCGAAGAGAAGGGCAACCGTCCCGGACAGTCCGAACAATCCGCAGGGTCGTAAAGGGGGTGGCATCCTCAAATCGTACCGTCCTCGGTCGTTACTCGGGAATCCCGTCCAGCCACGCGAGCAGATCGGCGGCCGACCGCTGACCGCGCAGTTCCGCGACGATCTCGCCGCCGCGCAGCGCGTACGTCATCGGGATCGCCCTCGTTCCGAAGTAGGCGTCAGCGAGATCTGGCGCGCGATCGACCTCGAGATGGGTCGGCAGATAGCGTGACTCCGAGAGCCGCGCGATCACCTCGGCGTTGTTGAGCGCATCCTTCTTGTACTGCTGGCACGGCGCGCACCGATCCGCAGTCACGAACGCGAGCACAATCCGGTCGGTCCCCGCGTCGGCGATCGCGGCGTCCAGCGGCGGCGCGTCGGCGAGGATCGGTGGGAGCGAGATCGTCTCGCGCGCGACGATGAAGCCGGACTCCGGGTCGTACTCATGTGGAACTGTGAGCCGATCCATCCACGCCCGGATCTCGGGCGACGGCGTAGCCGCGGCGCTCGCGCCATCCGACGAAGTCGAAGGCGCCCGTGAGCATCCGGTCGTCAGAAGTGCCCCAACGACCGGGAGAACGACGAGGGCGGCGATGCGGCGCTTCATGTCCATTCCTTCATTTCTGAGATTCCAAGCCACACTCTTGAACGTTCAACCAGGCCGATCGGCTGCATCCGATATCCCCATTCCGATATCGCCGAGTCGTTCGGGCCGAAAGGGGTCGCGATGCCCGCATGGAGAGCTCCCGCGCGCGTTCAAGTACCATCGGCGCCATGGAGCCGGTTCCCCCTCCTGAGATCGTCTTTGAGGACGTCTACAAGAGCTTCGACCACGCTGCGCTTCAGGCCGTCAGTCTCACGATCAGCCGCGGCGAAATGGTCGCCATCGTCGGATGGGCGGGGTCTGGCAAGACCGTGCTACTGAAGATGATCACCGGACATTTCCGGCCCGATCGGGGCCGGGTGTTTGTCGCTGACCACGAGTCTCCGGGGTCACCGCTCCGGGATCTGGCCGCGCTCACGGAGAGGGACATGGACCGGCTCAGGGCGCACTGGGCGCTGGTCTTCCAGGGAAACGCGCTGCTCGGAGGAACCGTCTACGAGAATCTGACGGTGTTTCCGCGCGAGACTCGGCAAAAGCCGGAAACAGAGCTCTTGCCGCTGGCCAGAAAGGTGCTGGTGGACTCGGGGCTCGAGCCCGAAGCAGTGCTGGAGCGTGACTGCCATTCGCTGTCGGTTGGAATGGCCAAACTGGTGGCAATCGCGCGCGCGCTCATGTTGGATCCGGTCCTCGTCATGTACGACAGCCCGACGGCCGGGCTCGACCCCGAGATGGCGTGGCGTATCGATAAACTCATCGCGACGACGCACGCCCGGATGCCGGCTCTTGGCGTGGTGCGAACGACGCTGGTTGCAACCCACGACACCGAGTTGCTGCGGCACCTGCGCCCGCGGATCGTGATGCTCCAGGAGGGACGGATATCCTTTGATGGAAGCTTCGAGGCGTTTGCGGCCAGCAACGATCCGCAAGTTCGCCCATACCTCCAGCAAACGGGGCTGCTGAACATCCGGGACAGCGATTGACTCACCGCGCGGACGCCCGGTCGTTGAGATCAGCGGCTTCTGATCGGCTGAGTCACGAACGCCAGATCGGCGGGATCGCGATACCGACCAGTCCGCGATGGTCAACGTACCGACCGAGAACACATCGCCGCACCCGTCACAAACCCGCGAACCAGTAGGCCTCGTTCTGAAACGACAAACGGCGATCCAAAGATCGCCGTTTACCGAACATATGCCGTAAAAATAGCGGGGGCAGGATTCGAACCTGCGACCTCCGGGTTATGAGCCCGACGAGCTACCGGACTGCTCTACCCCGCAGTCAGTGGCTCAGCGTATCCCGCGGCCAGGGACGGTTCAAGGTTCGTGAGGTTTCGGCCCCCGAATTCCCCTTTGCCCCCCCCGTATCCGCACTCGTCGCCGGGGCGGCGCCGGCGCTCCGCTCGGCCTCCGACACTCCTCATCCCCGATCGCATCCCCGCGAAACAGCGCACAATCGAGGTCCTCCACCCCTTGCCTTTCTTCGAATGATTCTAAGAATCAGTCGCGGCGATCCGGTCGCCCCTTCCTTACTCCTCCGATCACATCCCCGAGGCACAAACGCGCATGTCCAGCACGATGCCCGAACTCGCCCACTGGGAACAGCAGCGCTACCGCTACGGGTTCGTCACCGATCTCGAAGCCGACACCTTCCCGCCCGGGCTGAACGAGGACGTCATCAAGGCGCTCTCCGCGAAGAAGGACGAGCCCGGCTGGCTCACCGACTGGCGCCTCAAGGC
>CALLKH010000628.1 GCA_938008425.1 uncultured Planctomycetaceae bacterium
ATAGGTGTGGCACTGCCCCGGGACGGGGTTCTGCCCCGACGGGCAGGAACAGCCGAGGTAGACGTCTTCGCGCGAGGCGAGGTCGGCGAGGGCGTCGAAGGCGGCGCGGTCCGCTTTGAAGCGGCGTTCGAGTTCTGCGCGGTATTCGCGGATGAGTTTCTTCCAGCCGGCCGGGGAGGGATCGGCGTGGTACGCCTTGACCAGCTCAGCGGGCGGGCGGAGGCAATGGCGGGTGTGCTTTCGGGTATCCTGGCGGACGCCGTCGGGCTTGGGGTCATCAGCCGGTCGCGGACCGCGGTACATTTTGTAGCGGGAGAGCATTCAGTGTGGCTCCTGCGTCAATTGATCCATCAGGTATCTTGTGTTGAACACGAGTCCAACTGGAAGAGAACTTCCGGTTCTCTGAATCTTAGTATTGCTTTTTCGAGCCTTGAGTAAATTCAGGTGCATCGCCAAACGGCAAGCCCGGGGGAGCGACGCTTCGGCCTTCTCGCGAGATCGCCAAACGGCAAGCCGATGGAGACCCAATCGCCAAATCACCAGATCGCCAGATCACTGAACCCCTCGACCCCTCGACCCCGCTCCCCCAAAATACCCCCATGACCACCCCACAGACCATCGCCGTTCTCGACTTCGGTTCCCAGTTCGTGCAGCTCATCGCCCGGCGCGTGCGGGAGAATCATGTTCACTCGCTCATCTTCGCCCCCGGCGTGTCACCGGCGGAGCTGAAGAAAAACAACGTCATCGGCATCATCCTCAGCGGCGGGCCTTCAAGCGCCTACGAGAAAGACGCGCCGCTGCCCGATCGCGCCATCTTTGAATCAAACCTGCCCATCCTCGGCATCTGCTACGGCATGCAGGCCGCGTGTCATCTGCTCGGCGGCAAAGTCGGCACGGCCGCGCGGCGGGAGTACGGGCGAACGCGGCTGGAGGTCGTGTCGGACGATCGGTTCGTCGCCCACCTGCCGCGGAAGACGAGCGTGTGGATGTCGCACGGCGACATGGTCACCGACTTCGGCAAGGACTTCACCGTGCTGGCAAAGACGAGCAACTGCCCCAACGCCGTCGTGAAGCACAACGCGCGGCCGCTCTTCGGCGTGCAGTTTCATCCCGAGGTGACGCACACGCCCGAGGGCGGGCAACTCCTGCGGAATTTCATTTATGACGTGTGCGGGGCGCGCGGCGACTGGAATCCGGGGGCGATCGTCGAGTCGCTGGTCGAGAAGATTCGAAACCAGGTGAAGTCCGATTCGCAGGTGATCTGCGGGCTCTCGGGCGGCGTCGATTCAAGCGTAACGGCCGCGCTTTTGCATCGCGCGGTGCCCGGCCGGGTGACGTGCATCTTCGTCGACAACGGCCTTCTGCGGGGCAATGAGCGGGATCGCGTCGAAGCGGTGTTTCGCGGCCATTTCAAGATGGACCTGCACGTGGTTGATGCCGAGAAGCAGTTTCTCGACCGGCTCGCGGGCGTGATCGACCCGCAGGAGAAGCGCCGACGCATCGGCCACGAGTTCATCGAGGTGTTCAAGGCGGAGTCGGCGCGGATTCCCAATGCCCACTACCTGGCACAGGGCACGCTCTATCCCGACGTGATCGAGTCGGGCCACTCGGCGGCCGGCACGGCGGCGAACATCAAGCTGCATCACAACGTCGGCGGGCTGCCGGCGGAGCTCGGGTTCGAACTGGTCGAGCCGCTTCGCGATTTGTTCAAGGACGAGGTTCGGATCATCGGCGAACTGTTGGGGCTGCCGGAGGAGATGATCTGGCGGCATCCGTTCCCGGGTCCGGGCCTGGCGGTGCGAATCATCGGCGAGGTGTCCAAGGCGCGGTGCGAACTGCTCAGGATGGCGGACCAGATCATCATCGAGGAGATCACCGTTTCGGGCTGGTATCGCAAGATCGCCCAGGCGTTCGGCGTGCTCCTGCCGGTGTCGAGCGTGGGCGTGATGGGTGACGGCCGTGCGTATGCGGATCAACATGTGGTGACGGTGCGTTTCGTGGAGTCGACGGATTTCATGACGGCCGACTGGGTGCATATCGATCAAAATGTGCTGTCGACGATTTCGACGCGGATCACGAACGAGGTGCGCGGCGTGAATCGTGTTGTGTACGACATCACGAGCAAACCGCCGGCGACAATTGAGTGGGAGTGATGCATTCGACGTCGATGGGGGATTGCTAAAGTTGATGAGGTGATTCGTTTCGTGCGATCGTTCTTAGCACCCCGGAGGGGTGTTGGAATGTTGCCACGGGTGGAGCATCTCAAGGGCGAAGCCCGGCAATGCGGAACCCGTGGTAACTGATGCCGGGAGGATGGCAGCCCCGGCAGGGGCTGAGGAATTCCCTGCAGATTGAGCACAATCATCAGCGGAAATTCCTCCGACCCTTCGGGGCGGAATGGATTGAACTCACTGGACCACGGGCTTCGCTTCGCTCCGCCCGTGGCTACATTCCTCTGCCCCGATGGGGCATGGAGTCATCAGATCCAGTTGCGCCGAGGTATCTCAGAAGTTTGTGTCTCGAAGAAGCCGTGACTCGCAATCGGCGAGTGACTGAGGCGCCAACATCTTCATGGTGCGTGCATATTCTGCGGCTTCAGTGCCGGATTCATCGAATCGCGAATTGCTCACAGGGGATTAACAAAAAGAACCGGGCGTCATTTATGTCGAATGACGCCCGGTGTATTGTACATCTATTCAGTTCTTCAATCCTGCCATCGGCCGCAGATTATGGCCGACGACGAACCGTCAAACTCATCACGGACACGCCGGCGGGGCGAGCAGGTTCGCCACGAAGGCGGCGACGTCGTTCATGTCGACCACCGAGTCGATGACGATGTCCGCGCACTCGCAGGTCGCAGCCGGGGCGCCGTTCATCGAGTCGATGACGCACTCGGTGAACCGCTGGATGTCCTCGCCGTCGAGCGACAGGTCGGAGTTCAAGTCACCCGGACATGTCGCACAGGCCGCGCTGCAGTTGGCCGTCAGCGTGAACTCGGTGGGGCCGAGCACCGAGCCGGTCGAGCCGAACCTGCGGCCGTTCTGGAACCAGTAGGTCTCTCCCGCGATCGCGTTGAAGTTGAGCGGGTAGAGGTGCGTCGAGCCGGAGCTGTAGGCACACGCCACTTCCGAAAGGTTGTTGCAGTCCGGACCGGCATGCGCGGCGCTCATCTGGCCGTACTGGAAGGCGGGCGAGATGTCCTGCAGGTTCAGTGATACGTTGCAGTTGCTCGGTGCGGTCCACTTGAACCACACGTCGTGGTCCATGTTGCTGGCGGAACCGGAGTTGCAGCTTCCCACCGGCAGGCCGCTGGTGGCGAAGAATGGCGTGTAGGTGGTCGAGAACGGAAGGCCGACAATCGTCTGGGCCGTGGCGCAGACGTCGTTGGCCGGCACATTCTGACAATCAATCGTGAGCGTGTACGGAATGCCGGGCGTCGTCGGTGCGACACCGGAGGAGCTCCAGTCGAGGCCGACGAGGATCCAGTAGGTCACGCCCGCGGTCAGCGGAGCCGAGGAGCCGGAATCCGTCGCCGTACAGGCCACCTCGTTGAGGTTGTTGCAGTCCGCACCGCTGTAGACCTCCCAGACGACGTTGTTGATCGACGCCTCCCCGAGGATCAGGGTGCAGTTGGTCTCCGGCGCGTACTGATACCAGACGCCGAAATCCGTGCGGTTCGCGCTGGCGTGGTTGCACGGAATGTCCTGATCGTGGGTGGCCGTCGCGGCGAGGGCGTCGGCGATGTACGGGAGGCTGTTGATGACCGTCGCGCCGCAGGCCATGTCGTTGGCCGGAGGAGCGGTGGAAACGCAGTCAAACGTCATCGAGAGATTCGCTGTGGGAACGGTCGGCGTGGTGGTCTGGAGGCCGATCATGATCCAGTAGGTCTGGTTCGCGAACATCTCGAACGCGAAGTGATCGGTGGCTGTGCAGGCCACGTCGAAGACGAATCCGCAACCGCCGCCCTGGTAGATTCCGATCACGGCGTCAAGCGATGAGATTTCGCTGATGAGGCCGATGCAGTCGGAGGTCGGGGTGTATTCCCACCAGATGCCCTTCTGGGTGTTGCTGCCGCCGCCGCTGGAGTTGCAGATGAGCGGGAAGTCATCGGTGGCGAGCGTGATGCTCTGGGTCGCCGCGTAGGGTGTTGTAGTGATCAGCGTCGCACCGCAGGGCGTGTCATTGGCCGGCGGCTGTGCACAGTCAATGGTCACCTGCATCGGGGTGGTGCTGGACATGCCCGGATTGGCGGTGCCCAGCGCGACGAGAATCCAGTAGTCGTGGCCGGACTGGAGGCTGAAGCTGATTGACTCATTGCCGGTGCAGACGAGTTCGAAGAGCGTGTTGCAATCGAAGCCCTCGTAGATCGCGATGGACGCATTCTGCGAGGAGGTTTCGTTCACGACGAGCGTGCAGTCCGCCGCCGGCGAGTACTGATACCAGACGCCGTTGGAGGAGAGTGTCGCGCCCGAGGCGTTGCAGCTGCCGGACATATCCACGTCGTGCGTGGCGGCCGCGACATCGACCGTTTCCGAGTACGGCAGGCCGGTCGTGTTGAGCGGCACGGCGTTGCACGAAAGGTCGTTGGCGGGAGCCTCCCGGCAGTCGAAGCTGAGCGACAACGGCGTTGGGCTCGGTGCCGGCTGACTGAAGCCGAATTGACCGCAGAGGAACCAGTACTGGGTGCCGGCCGTGAGACCGACGGTCATGATCTCGAAGGCGGCGCCGGTGCAGTCGATCTGCACGAGGCCGTTGCAGGTGCCGACGAACGCGCCGAAGACGGCGTCAACGGCGCTGGTGTCCTCAATGATCATGGTGCAGTCCGCCGTCGGCGTGTAGGTGTACCAGACGCCGTAGAACGTTGCACTGGGATCGGTGGTGCCGCAGAGATTGACGCTGTCGGGGATCGCATCGTTCATCCAGACGTCATTGGTGGCGCTGAAGATGTCCGGCGAATCAAAGTACGGCGTGCTGCCGATGGTGGTTGCGTTGCAGGGCAGGTCGTTCGACGGAGCGGGCACGCAGTTGAGGTCCAGCAGCGAGACGCCTCCGCCGGCCGAGGAGCCGGTCTTTCCGTACTGAATCCAGTAAGTCTGACCCGAGATCATCGGCACGTTCAGGTGCTCGACCGCGCCGTTCGTGGATGACGAATCCGCGCAGCCGACGAGCGTGCGGTTTGAACAGGCCGAGCCTTCCCAGACCTGCACCACGTAGTCTCGATTCGAGGGCGGCGTGATGTCCACGATGCCGGTGCAGGTGGCGGTCGCCGTGTACTTGTACCAGACGTCGTTTCGCATGGTCGAGATCGGCAGCGACGGGCTGACCTGCTGATCGCAGACGCCGGCCGGCGCGTTCGAGGTGAACGACGAGTTGTCGACCGAATCGGTGAACGGCAGCGACGGGATGGTGAATGCCGTGAGGCAGGCATCACCGGCCGCCGCGGGCGTGCACTCGAAGGTGAAGTCCATGTTCACCGTTGGCACGGTCGGCGCCGACGACGAGTTGATGCCGACGAGAATCCAGTACATCTGGCCGCCGTAGAGGTCAACGTACTCGTTCGTGTCGGTGTCGGTGCAGAAGAACGGATTCAGATCGAAGCAGCTGGTGCCGCGGAAGATCGCCATCACCGCGTTCTGGCTGCTCGCCTCGTTGAGTCGTGCGGTGCAGTCCGAACCGGGTGAGTAGGTGTACCAGGTGCCGTGCCAGGTGGCTGTGGCGCTGGAGCTGTTGCAGCTCACGTCCATGTCGGGCAGGGCGAACGAGTTATCCAGCACGACGTTCTGGCCGGAGGTCAGCGGCGTCGCGTTGCACGCCTCGTCGTTGGCCGGCGGCAGGCCGCAGGTAAACGTCAGGTTGAGGTCCTGCGTCGGGAACGTGAAGGTCAGGTTTGGATGGCCGACCATGAACCAGTAGGTTTCACCGGACGTGACCTGGACGATCGTGGACTCGTTCGTGGTGCACTGAATGTAAGTGAGTGAATTGCAATTCGGTCCGCTGTAGGTGGTGATTGCAATGTCCTGCGAGGAGGACTCGGCGATCTTCAGAACACAGTTCGACGCGGCCGTGTACTTATAAAACGTCGCCAGGCGGGTCTGCGTAGCGCCGGAGCCGAGACACAGGGTAAAGGTGGTGTCATCGTCGGCCGCCCGGTTGTCGACGACGAAATTTCCACCGGCTGAGACGTCCATCGCGCTGCAGAGGGTGTCGTTGGCCGGGGGGGCGAGCGGCGAGAAGTCGAAGGAGTATTCGAACGCCGGCGCCGTGGTGGGCGTGCCGGTCGCGTCGCTGGCGAGCAGAATCCAGTATGTCACACCGGGGTTGACGACCGTGCCCTGGTTTGTGTCGGAGGTGGAGCAGAACTCGGACGACAGCGAGAAGCAATTGGCGCCGGACCAGACGGCATGGAGGGCGTTCTGGCTGCCGGTCTCGCTCATCGTGATGATGCCGACCGAGGGCGGCACATACTTAAACCAGACGCCGCGCCGGCCGGCTCCGGCGTTGCCGGAGGGCGCACAGGACACGCCGGCGTCATCGTTGGCGGCGATGTTCTGAATCGTGGCGGAATACGGAAGCGTCACGGC
>CALLKH010000629.1 GCA_938008425.1 uncultured Planctomycetaceae bacterium
TCTTCCCCGATGAGGCGTTCTCAGTCTTGATTGCCGTCACGACCTGTCCCCGGCGACGTCTTGAATCACTGGGCGACTTCGCGGAATCCGGCTCTGAGACACCGAAACTCGAGTGATCGGCCGCGAAAGCCACCGGCGCGACACCGGCTGACGACTTGAATATCGAGGCTTCACTCTCACCGTCCGCCCACGCCCGCAGCTCGCGACTCGTCAATTCCGTCTCGACATATCGAACCGGCTGCCGATCACTTCCCGCGACAACCTGCATCGTCGCCACATCGTAAAGCACGTTGCCCGCGTCATCTTCAATCACGGGAAACAGCTCCGGCGTGATTCCCGTTCCGCGTGCATCGATAATGAGATACTCCTCCGTGAGCGACACGGATTCACTCGCAAGTTGAACCCGGCGCGTTCTGACGCGCATCGCTTCACGACGCTGCCGTTCCGTCACGACCGAGCAGATGCCCTTGACGCCCCAGAGCGGGATTCGAATTTTCACCACACATGCCGGTGGGTTCGCGTTCGGCTGCCAGTCCACCAGGTAGACCTTGTGCCCCTTGACGACGCCTCGGATGCGCACGTCTCCGTTTCGCACATCCGCGAAACGCCCCTTTTCATCAACCTTGAGACCCAGCGAAATCGCCATCGCGTTTCGCGCGGCGATCAGCGTCGCGCCCCGCTCGGCCATCTGACGGTCGCGCGACGTTCGGCCCTTGGCCAGTCCCACGCCCTTGGCGACGACGTAGCCGTTGGCCCAGTCGATTTCACCGTCCTTGATCTGTGTGACGTGAGGCTTGAGCCCCGGCGGCAGCGTGTCATCCGCCGCCAGCGGCGTCGAATACAGGCCGATGGCCAATCCCAGAATCGCAGCACCCAGATGTTTCGGTCTTGACGTCAAAGCATGCATGGAAAATCTCCGCGGGTCGGGGTGCGGTGCGAAGGAATTCCCGGCCAAGAGTTGAGTGTTCCCGCCCGGCGCGCATACCGGACGACTGAGGAAACTCTATGCCCTATAAACGCGGGAAACAAGGAATATCCTTGGGCGAGTCCCAGTCTTTGTACAAATCAGCGTCTGATATGCGGTGATCGTGCCCGGCAAACGTCAATCGAATCGTAAACTCAATCCGGATGCGACTTGGCGGGTAGCCCCGTGCAGAGTCCGGTCCCTTGAATCTAAGGCCGGCTCCCGGCGCCTTGCGCCGCGACTGATCGGGGTTCCCTGCGACAAATTCGCATCGGCCGGCGGCCTCCGCGCAGTTCGCGGCCAGGAGAACCCCCGCATCGTTGACGCACAAACAAGCGAGAGAGCCCATGAGCCATACGACCGAACACTCACTGAGCCACACCTTCGAACGCGAAATTGAACGGTTTATCCAGACGGCGTCCCTGTCCGATCAGGAGGGGCTCTATCGCAATCGTCGTTCATCCACGCGCATCCACCGCGCCATGCCCATTATTTTCATGCGGATCGACTTGATCGGCGGCGGAGACCAGAGCGCAACGCTTCACAACGTCTCCAATGACGGCCTGGCATTTCATTGCGACTGCGGCCTTCCGGTCGGCGCGATCCTGGCCATCAAGCTCTTCTGGTCCGACACCCACTCCCGGCGTGTGCCGGCCATCGTTCGCCACTGCGAAATCACGCAACAAGGCTTTCTGATCGGTGCTCAGTTCGCCGTCCACCAGCACGAGGCGTGTGAGCTGATTCAGTCGAACAACGAGGCCTGGTACGGCTGAACAAGAGGCGATTTCACGGCGAACACATCAATCCTGTACGCGGCGCCCCTTGCACGGCGACGCCGCGCAATCTCTCAAAATCCCTGCCATGTCTTCAAAATTGCCGATTCTTGCACTCTCGAATGAAAAATTATCGGCCGACTTTCGGTGTACTTTGGGCATCGGGCCCGGATAAAATGAATCAGGCGTTCGATCCGCAAACCGAATCGCCGGCCGCATGGCCGAGGACGAAGTGGGGACAGCAAGACTTGTTCCGAAGCCTGGATGAACCGATCTCTTGATCGGACGGTGAAGTCGTCCCGTCATGGCGGCAACTGCCATTTATTTTGACTTGAACTCACCGGCTCCCAGCGGTGACCCTGGCTCTGGAGGTGGGCTGCCATGCCCCGACTATCGCACCTGATCCACCCGATCATCCTGACCGGGTGCCTGATTATTTCATCTTCTCTTGCCCGCGCGGCCGACCCGGTCGCGGCGGTGAGTCAGCTTGGAGACGACCCGAACAGTCTCTATTTGATCGCCGGCACCATCGATCTGACCAACACCCCATCGTTGCTGGACGATCCGGACATCGAGTTTCAGGCAAACGCCGCATACGTTCTCCATTTCGACGGCCCGATCACGCCTGAACGCCGGAACGACCTCGTGGCCGCCGGCGTTGAATTTGGTGATTACCTCCCGATGTACAGCTACATCGTGACGCTGGGCGATGTGAATCCGGCCGACCTTCGCGCTCTTGGCTACGTGTCCTGGCTGGGCGAATTCAAGACCGAATGGAAAACCTCCCCAAACATCGTCGGCGCGAAGCCGTTCGAAACCGAGGAGCGAATCGCCCTGCAGAACGCGGGCGGCAAGCGGCTGAACGTGTCGCTCTTTTCCGGCGCGGACATCGCCGATGCGCTTCGGGTGATGGACGGTATGGACGCGATCGTTCACGACGTCCAGATTCACAACGCCGATTGCACGATCGAAGTCGATCTGGATGAGTCGAAGATCGCGGCCCTGGCACAGGTGTCCTCGATTCGCTTCATCGCCGAGGCGCCGGAGGGCGTGCCGCGAAACGCCTCAACCTCGTGGATCGCGCAGAGCAACATCCCCGATTTCAAACCGTTCTACGCCGCCGGCGTGCACGGCGAGAACGAAATCGTCGGCCTCATCGACTGGGATCTCGACGAAAACCACTGTTCCTATGTGGACGGCATTCCGCCCGGTCCCGCTCATCGCAAGATCGTCGAGTACTTCGGAAACAACGCCGTGCCCGGCGCTTTCGGCTACCACGGCACCCATGTCGGCTGCATTCTCGCCGGCAACGAAATCGCCGGCACCAATCCTGACTTCAAGGGCATGGCCTACGCCGCGAAAATGGTCATGCAGCACTACACGACCGCGATCACCACCACGAATCTTCTCTCACGTCTTCAGTACGCACACGGCTTCGGCGCCCGCCTGCACAGCAACAGCTGGGGAAGCAGCTCGGATAATTCCTACAACGCCTGGGCGCGGGATATCGATCAGTTCACCCGCGAGAACGAGGAGGATTTCGTCGTCGTCGCGATTCTGAACGGATCGGCCCTGAGCCAGCCGGGCTCGATTCTTTCGCCGGAGAATGCAAAGAACTGCCTCGCCTCCGCCGCGACACAGGACACCCCCAACCAGGAAATGCACGGCAGCGGCGCCCGCGGCCCCACCACCGACAACCGGCAGAAGCCCGAGCTCTGGTTTCCCGGCTGCCCGAATTCCGCCAACGTCAACACCGCCTGCGGCGTCGTCAACCGCGGCTGCGCTACATCATGGTCCGCCCCCGCCGCGACGGGACTGGCCACATTGGTTCGACAGTATTTTGCCGAAGGCCGCTACCCCACGGGCGCGCCTGTTCCGGCGAACGCCTTTACGCCGAGCGGCGCGCTGCTCAAGGCCGTGCTCATCAACTCGGCCGTCGATATGTCGGGTTTCACCGGCTATTACGGCACCCATGAAGGCTACGGCCGCGTCTTGCTCGATCAGGCCGTGTACTTCACGGGGGACACGCGAAGGACGATTGTCCGCGACGTTCGCAATGCGGACGGCCTGAGCACCGAGCAGCTCGATTCGGTCAGCTTCGAGGTGTTGTCGTCGGCCGAGAAGCTCAAGATCGCACTCGTCTGGACGGACGTGCAGGCCACCGTCGGAACCTCTTTCGCCCCGGTAAACAACCTGAATCTCATCGTCAGGGATCCCTCCAACAATACTTTACGGGGGAACGTCTTCAGCGGCGCCGAGTCGATCAGCGGCGGTTCCTCGGACCCCAGGAATAACACCGAGGTAGTCCTGAAGAGCAATCCTGCCGTTGGATCGTGGACGGTGGAAATTGAAGGCAGCGCGGTGAGCGTGGGGACGCAGGGCTACGCACTGGTCATCTCCGGCGACGTCTCCGAGACGATTACCTGCCTCAAGGGCGACATGAACGACGACGGTATTCTCGACGCCAATGACATCCCGGGATTCGTCAATCTGCTGCTCAACGGCGGAACGCCCCGTGAGAACTGCGCCGCGGATGTGAATGAATCAGACGGCGCCGGCTTCGATGACGTCGGTCCCTTTGCCGCACTCCTGGTGGGTGTCGCGTATTGCCCTCGAATTCGAGGTGATCTCAATGGCGACGCTCTCGTGAACGGCGCCGACATCCAGGGCCTCACCGATGTGCTGCTCTTCGGCGGCACGGGTGACGAACTTTGCGCCGCCGATTTTGACCAATCCGGCGAAGCAAACGTCAACGACGCCGCACCCTTCGCGAACTATCTCATCCAGTCGTTTTGACCCCCCAGGGCACAAAGAAACGGCCCCCGGTCAGACTTGCCGCCGGAGGCCGTTGGATTAATCAAGATCAAGAGTCGCGCGATTACTTCTGCGAGACCTTGGCCTCGCCGGACTTGCCGTCCGCCGCGGTCTTCTTCTCATCATCCATGAGGGCCTTCACGGCGTTCATGTAACTCAGGGCGTCCTTCAACTCCTCCTCCATCTCCTTCGGAGCAAGGGCGATGGCTTCCTTCTGATGGGCGATGGCGGAGTCGATCAGCCCCAGCGAGCACTCGATCGAAGCCAGCGTCGCCAGCGTCTGCCCGTCCCGGCCTTCGTGAATCTCATTCGCGCGCCGAGCACAGCGAAGCATCATTGCCGGATTCCGGCGCGATAGTTCGGCGGCTGATTCCATTTCGGCCAGTTCGCGCAATCCCTCGGCGTTATCCTTGAATGCCACCTCGATCTTCGAGTC
>CALLKH010000630.1 GCA_938008425.1 uncultured Planctomycetaceae bacterium
CGAAACTGAAAGAGCGAATCGCGAGTGAACCGGCTGGCGAGAGTCAGCTTTTTCTCGTCGCAGAATTTTTTAAGCTTGGCGAGATCGGCGTCGTACTTCGCGACCGTCTTTGGCGCGACGCCTTTCAGTTGGACGGTCTCGAAGTAATCATGGATGAGATCGACGATCCGGAGTCGCGTGTCAACAATCTTGACTTCACCCGACGAGAGTCGGGCGTGAATCTCTAGCGCCTTTCGACGCGCCTCGATCCGACTCGTTGTCTTCAGGCTTTCATTCACCTGCCGACCACTGTCATCCCGGTAAACGGCCGAATACTGCCGGGACGGCGAGGCGGCCCCATTCTGATAGTGCATCCGCCGCCCGATGGAAATTCGGGTGCCGTCAAGTCGTTCGGGGTCAATCAGTTTCATCAGTCTGTCTCCAATTTCGCTGTGATCCAGTGTAGACCCTGCGCGGGGAGATTTCCTGGAAGGGGGAAGAAATTGTCTTCGTTTCCCGGCGAGTCTGCGTCTTCGGCGGAATCATTCGTAGGTACGAGGGGCTGCGATCGCCGCATCGTGGTCATTAAGCCGGTCGACGTTTCTAGAATCAGGTTGCGGCACAGTCATCACATGTCGAATCGACCCGGCGCGGACAAGTGGTTTAGCTCATTGCATGAACTCCTGAATCAGACGGTCACGCCAAAAGCGAAGCGGCTTGCCGCGTTTGACGGCCGACCGATAGCGACCTTCGCTGACCTGCCGATAGAGTGTCGAACGCTTGATTTGGAGCAACCCCGCCGCTTCGTCTGGATTCAAAATAGGGGGAAAGGTTGTGCCCTGAATCGCGGCGGCGATTTCGTCGGAGGTGAGTCTGCGGTTCATGCGGATTGTCCCCTTCGCGATCAAGGCACGGGCCGGGTCGCGGCAGGCATTGGTTTCAGAAAAAAAGACGGGCAGGGAAGGGGGATTGCCCCGCCCCTGCCCACGATCGAGCCGAGAGGGTTTAGAAAAAGTAATTCTTCCACTTCCGGAGCATCTTCTGGGCATGCTCCGGGTGGGTTTTTCGGTACCAAATGATGAACCAAACCGTACTGACCACCTGAAAGAGGACCCACGCTGCAAACAACCAGGGGCTGTCAATCGTCATCGTTGTCACTCCCGTTCCATCGACCGTTCATCGCGCCCGCGAACGTCGCGGGCCGCAGCCTCTTGAAGCCGACCGCCGAGGATCGACTTCGGTTCTTCATTGAGTTCTTGCACTTTGGCCGCCGCTTCGTCATCGACCTCACGGGCGGCGGCCACTTCACCCTGCGTCGGTGTGCCGTAAAGGCCCGCCATGGGCGGCTGGGCCACGTTGCTTTCGTTGAAGAAGGCCCCTCGCAGCTCGGCAAGGCCCTGACGCGCCATGGCGCTGGCATGCCCATCGCCAATCTTGGGCCTAGGGGACTCATCGCTCTTCGCATCCTTGGCCATTTCATACGCTCCTCATGGGTTCAAAACGGTCCACGCAGGTCGCGAAACCGCTTCGCAATCTGCTGCTGTTCGATCCAGGCATCCGTGAGATTCAACGCCTTTTCGCGCTGGTAGGATTCGTTGAGGTCGACCGAGGCCCGCATGGCGATTCCGGTGATGAACAGATAGACAGCCAGCGGTTCGTTGTAGCCACAGGTCAGGATGCCGATGAAGATCATCAAGAACGGTTCGATTCCCTGTTTGGTTTTGAGCTCATCGAGACGCGGGAAGATTCGAATCAGGTGGGGTCTGCCGGTGTAGCGGCTGTGTATCGCGTCTCCGGTTCCGCGCACGCGGCGATAGAGCACGCCGATTCGAGCGAGAATCATCATGGCCATAAACGCGATGAAAAAGCCGGCAAGGGGCGTGAGATCATGCCCCTGCCAGCACGCGGCGTAGAAGAGCATAAAGATAAGGGCGCCGATGGCCTGGAACCGGAAATACCGGTCGCCGAACCGGTCGTGCAGGAACACCTCGCCGGTGAGCGCCACGGACTGGGCAAAGAAGGTCAACACGTTTCCGAAGTTGGCGAGTCGCTGCATGAACGTCGGTTCTTGAGGTTGCTGATCCATCGTATTAGTCCCTTTCCGGCGGACGATTGCTGCGCAGTGCGTGCCGCAATCACCACGCCTACTACTTGTCACTTGGCAACGTTTCAGCGCGTTTGCCTGAACGTCACCGGCATCCAGTTGCGGCCGGTGGTTTTGAACAGCCGCCCGTTCTGCACAACGATGGCATCGACATAGCGATCGTGTGCGACGCCGCCGGTGCGAAGCTGGGTGAATCGCGAAGGCTGGACTTCCAGCTCGAAACTCTCTGAGAAGCCCCCCGAGGTCTGGCCGCTGCCGCCAAATCCCAGCGCGGTGGCGACCCAGTCGTCCGACTGTGTGTTGTTGCCGTTCGCGAAGCTCTGGAGCGTCCGGCCGATGAGTTCCGAGGCCCACTGGTTGGTCACGTTGTCGGCGTTGGCGTGAAAAACCTTTGTGTTGCAGTTCGCGAAGATGGAGTCGGCCTCCGCGCGGCCCTTGTCGTTACCGCCGAGCACGGCGTAGAAGTTAGAGACGTTTTGGGAGATGAGCACCGTCGCGGCGCGAGCCGATCGGCAGGTGGTGAGGAACTGCATGTCGTGGCTCGTCAGGAAGTTCTGTGCCTCGTCCATCCAGAGGAACACCGGTCTGGGGGAGTGCCGCACATCGCGCCGCTCGATGGCGCGCTGAAACGTATACTTCCATATCACCTGGGCGATCTGTCCGACCTCATTGAACCCCTTGATGGGCATGTCAATGAGCAGGATTTTGCCCTTTGCCACCGTGTCGGGGGTGACGTTAGTTGCGCCGCAGAAGAGGTCTCGAAGCATCCCACGAAGGAACAGGTCGGCCATACTGGTGAAGGTCGATATGATGACGCTTCGAGTCTTTTCGCTGAGGCCGGGAAGTTCGATCAGAAAGTAGTCGCAGATGATGCCGTAGTCGCGTCTGGCCTGTTCGCTCTTGTTGACCTTGTCGGCGGCCTGCATGCACTGAAAGCAGAACGACTTCGCCTGCCATTCGGGATTACGCAGTTCTGTGGGTGACATGGGAGCGGTGATGATGAGCCTGTAGAGATCCGGAATCGAAACCGAACCCGTGGCCATTACCAGAAGGTCGATGGCGCACCGGAGGAGTTGTCGGCAGGCGCGCCGCCAGTATCCTTCATCCTCGCGTCCACCGCCGCTGCCGGCGGTGCGCTCGGCGATCTCGAAGATGGTGCTGAACAGCGAGACGAGGTTTTCGATGAGACCGGCGCCGGCGCCGGGACGGGCCAGTTCGTAATTCATGAAGTTGAACCGAAGAGGTTCGTTGGGCCCGAAGACTAGAAGGTCGGACGATCGCCCCGCCTCTCGACAATAGGTTTCCCATTCCTCGCGCTCGGTGGGTTTGGCGGTCAGGACGATTCCGCCGAAACCCGCCATGAGCATACCAAGGGCCAAGGCCCGCCCACTGCCACTGGTCTTGGCAGATCCCGTCGCGCCGAGGATCAGAAAGTTTTCGAGGGCATTTCCGATCGTCAGGTAATCCTGCCCGCCGAAACGCAGCAGCGGGCGGCCGAGGGGCCAGGGATCGAGCGATGGTTTGGGAGCCGGGTTGAAGAACCGACGAAAGAGTTTTCGCATGATGATGTCTCCTTTCGGAACAGGGAGCGGGAGCCGAAGCGCCGCGCAGGTGACGGGGTGATTGCGATTCGATTGCTCCAGGGGGAGGGGGAGTGACTCAGACCTTGGCCTGATCACGGAGCATCTTGATAAAGGTGAAGATTTCGATGCCCTGATTGCGGGTCTTCTTTGCCTTGACCAGAAGTTCTTCGAGCCAGGCGATGAAACTGTCGAGCGTCATGCTCGGTCCGGCCACCGTGACCGATCGCCCCGCGCCCAGCATGGCGGTAACCCGCGAGAGCGCAGTGGGACTCGAGTCAGACGCGGGTGACTCAGAGGCCCCCCGTCTTCGGGCGACGACGCCGTCCCGGGTCATTTTTCCGGCGATAAGCTCTGCCGCGACGCGCGAGCGTTCTTCGGCGTCTTCAATCTTTGACAGTTCGTACGCCGCGCTGGCGGCGATGCGGCCAGAGGCGATGTCGGCCTGGATTTCGGCACTCAACGTCGTCAGTGCCAGGATTCGAGATATGTAGCCATTGGAGCGTCCGAGCTTTTCGGCGACCTGCGAGGCCGACCACCCGGATTCCTCGATTAATTGGCGAACGGCCCGCGCGGTCTCGAGAGGGGAGAGTTCTTCGCGTTGGAGGTTTTCGGAGAGTTGGGTGAGCAATCGCTCCGACTTCGCCATCTCGCGCGAATCGACAAGGGCCAAAACGGACGTCTCGCCGGCAGCGATAAGGGCTCGAAGCCGCCGCTCCCCGTGAATCAAGTGATACTTTCCTCCTTCGAGGCGTATCGAGATCGGAGAGGCAAGTCCGGTGTGACGGATGTTTTGGGCAAGTTCCTGGATGGATTCCTCGTTGAACGCTGTTCGGACCTGAGGATCGACGTGAATCTTGTCGATCGAGATGTTCATGAGAGTTTTTTGTGCCATGTTCTTCCCTCAACCCGCCAGGAAGTTAGGTTTGCATGATGCGCCGGAACGACCAGGTCCGCGGCTCATGATTCTGTGTCGCCTTCGGTGGCCTCGGCGGCGATGCGCTTGCGCCGATCATTGATGGCCGAACGAATCGACGCGACCCCGGCCGCCGCGTATCCCAGATCATCCAGATAGGTAAAAGGGGGGGCGATATCTGGCGCGAGATCGATGGGACTGGGGACGAGCACAAACAGTCCGAAGGCGAGCACCCACTTCATGACCTCCAAAGAGATCGCTCGAAGCCTGCTCTTCGGCAACGCGAGCAGGATGATCGTCACAATAAACACCACCGAGGCGCAGCCGACCATCAACTTGAATAAGGAGAAGATTTCCGCCATGAGAGGCTCCTTTCAAATCATGAGTAGCATTGGTTGAAGAACGCGTG
>CALLKH010000631.1 GCA_938008425.1 uncultured Planctomycetaceae bacterium
GTCGCCCGCATTGAAGACCTGCGAACCAAACCATCGTCATTCTCAAGATGACGCCGGTTGAAAACTGAATGCAAATACGGCTTCGGCCCGAGCGCATGTGACGCCGGATTTCCGAAGCCAGTGAAGAACAGCGGCCGCGCGTTGCGGCCGGATCCAGGGATTGGATTGACTGACATTTGGGCGCAAGCACGTCGTGAGATCGCTCACGGCGACTCCGACGGAAGCTCTTATTCATAAGTCTTCTCAGTACGGCCCAGGTGTCGAGATGCCCGATCGAGGATCATCGGCTACCGTTAAGGAGGTATCGACCGTGAAAAGATCCAAAGCGTTTACCCTGATTGAACTCCTCGTCGTGATCGCGATCATCGCGTTGTTGATCTCGATCCTTCTGCCGTCGTTGTCGCGAGCCCGAGAGCTCTCGAAGCGAACGGTCTGCTCCGCCAACCTGCGCGGCATCGGCCAGGCGATGTACATCTACGCCCAGGACGATCCCGGCGTCTTCCCGGCGATCATGCAGATCCGCACCCAGAACGACGGCCGCATGGCGAACTTCCGCCCGCAGAACCGCACGAACGAGCCCGTCACCACCGGCGATCCTTCGCCGACGGTCGATATGTGGGCGGTCATTCGATCCAACAACTCGACGCCGAAGCAGTTCAACTGCCCCAGCACGACCGACATTCCGGATCCTGCCGGCGACACCACCGCGTACTATGACTTCGCTTCGGAGCAGACGACCTTCGTCGCTTCGCAGTACCTCAGCTACGCCTACCACTATCAGCATGACCCGGATCGCCGAATCGTCGGACCGTCGTCGGAGCCGAACTTCCCGTTCATGGCCGACGCCAACCCGTACCTCAAGGGCGGCGAGACCACCTGGATCACCAACCTGATCGGCGATCGCAAGGGCGCCGGTCGCGGCAACAGCAAGAATCACACCAATCGCGAAGGCGAGAACGTGTTGTTCGTTGACGGTCACGTGACGTTCGAGAAGGGTCCCGACACCGGCCTCTCCGGTCGAATTCAGTCGGGTCTGACCAACTCACGCGGTCGCGACAACATCTACACCTACTTCACCGCGGGCAACCCGAACATTCCGGTCGATCCCGGAACAACGGCGCCCCTGGCCGCCGTCGCCAATCCGGGCGGCGTCTCTGACGCAGTTCTCGTCCCGTGATGATCGCGGTTTGAGATTGCGTCAACACTGTTGACACCAAAGGGCGAGTCACCCCGTGTGACTCGCCCTTCTTTTTTTGTTCACGCCCACAACCAATCGCGCTTGCGCTGCCGGCCCGCACAACCCGCCGTTCGCCGTATAATGCCTCGCTGAAGAACCCGTCATCCGCGGCAGGGTTCATCCGCGAGTCCGAATTCCATGCCGACCTCCAGGTCCATTCAAGCCACGCCCTCCCTGCTGGATGAGACAAGCGCAAGGATTGCACAGGTCGCCAGCGTGGCACTGCTTCGGCCGATCGACAAGCCCTACAGCTACATCGTGCCCGACGACCTGGTTCAAAGCGTGCACCCCGGGATGCGCGTGTCGGTGCCATTCGGCCGCGGCGACCGGCCGACGCCGGCATTCTGCCTGTCGGTCAGCCCGGAACCGTGGAAGTCGACCCTTAAGCCGATTCTCTCCTGCATTGATGACTCGCCGGTCTTGAACACCAGGCTTCTCAGTCTCGGTCGGTGGATCGCCACTTACTACGCCGCGTATCTCGGGCGCACACTCGATCTGATGATTCCAGCCGCCGCCAAGCGCCGCGCCGGCACCAGGCGAATTCGCTACGCCGAACTCGACCCCGCCGCCGAAGCCCTTCTCAAGGACACAGGCGCGCGATTGTCGGAACGCCAGAGGACGATTCTCGAACTCCTCTCAGCGGCCGCCGCGCCGCTTCGAATCGACGAGCTGGTCGCGAAGGCCGGGTGCACGCCCGCCGTGATTCGCACTCTGGAGAAGCGCAGCCTGATTCGCGTTGAAACGCGGTCTGAATATGACGCCACGCCGGCCCCCGCCGGAATCCAGGACGAACCGACATTCGAGCTCAATGAGGATCAGCAGACCGCCGCATCGCAAATCGGAGCGGCGATCGAATCGAAGTCCTTCTCCGTGCAGGTTCTGTTCGGCGTCACCGGCAGCGGCAAGACGGAAGTCTATGTCGCCGCCATTCGTCGTGCCCTCGCCGGCGGAAAGCAGGCGATCATGCTCGTGCCGGAAATCGCCCTCACCACCCAGACCGTGCAAAGATTGAAGCGCCGGTTCGAACGAGTTGCGACCATTCACAGTGCAATGACGGAGGCGTCACGATCGAAAACCTGGGCGGCCGTTCGATCCGGCGAAATCCAGGTTGTCATCGGCACGCGAAGCGCGGTCTTCGCCCCCTGTCCGAATCTCGGCGTCATCATCGTCGATGAGGAGGCCGAGCCGAGCTACAAGAGCCAGCAGTCGCCGAGATATCACACGCGCGATGTCGCGGTCATTCGCGGCCACATCGAGGAAATCCCGGTCGTCCTCGGCTCGGCGACGCCCTCACTGGAAACGTGGCTCAACGTGCGCCGCCGAAAGCACTACCACCTCATTCGCATGCCGAACCGGGTTCGCGGACTGGCCATGCCGAAGATGCACCTCGTCGATATGAACGAGGAGCACAGGGCCCGGCCGGGCGTCCACATGCTGTCGATCAAAATGGAAAAGCTGCTCGCCGAAACGCTCGAACGCGGCGAACAGGCCGTCGTGCTTCTGAATCGCCGCGGCTATGCCAGCTTTCTGCACTGCGCCAAGTGTCGAAACGTACTTTCGTGTCCGCATTGCGCCGTGCGACTCGTGTTTCACCAGACTACGCGGCTCGCACACTGCCACTACTGCCACAAGACCCTGACCGTGCCGACCCACTGCCAGAATCTCGGCTGCGACGGGAAAATGGTGAAGTTCGGCCTGGGCACCCAGCGCGTCGAGGAGGAGCTGGGACGGCGGTTCACGTCGGCCCGCATCCGGCGCATCGATTCGGATGTCATGCAAAAGGCGTCCGACTACGCCGAACTGCTCGGCGCCTTCGAACGCCGGGAATTCGATATCCTCGTCGGCACGCAAATGGTCGCCAAGGGACTCGACTTTCCGTTCGTTTCGTTTGTCGGCGTCGTCAGCGCCGACACCGCACTTGCCCTCGACGACTTCCGCAGCGAGGAAAGAACGTTTCAACTGGTCCTCCAGGTCGCCGGCCGAAGCGGGCGCGGCGACGCTGCCGGAACCGTCGTCGTCCAGACCTTCGCCGCCGATACGGCGCCGATCCGGCATGCGATCGAGGGAGACTACGAAGGCTTTGCACAATCCGAACTGGCATCGCGGCAGCAGGCCGGTCTCCCGCCATTCACTCGAATGGTTCGAATCATTCTCGCCGACGCCCGCATCTCGAAGCTCAAACAGGCCGCCGAGGCAATGGCCGTGCAGATTCGTGAACTGTTGAAGAAGTACAAAATCGCCGTCGATGTGTTCGAGCCGCGGCCGTCGAACATCTCGCGTCTGCGCGATCTGTACCGATACGACCTGATTCTCGTATTCCGCGACGCCGACGCGCTTCTCCGAGCCGTGGCCGTTCTAAAGGACGAAAACGCGCTTCGCGCCGGCGTCAAGTCGGTCACGGTCGATGTCGATCCGGTGTCACTGCAATAGTAAGCAGTCCGGTACCCGCGTTATCGGATTCACCAGGTAGAAACACCGGCCGTCGAGATTCTCCACACGTCGGGAAGACGCGAGAGTGTCGCCGCATCGAGGCGATACGACACATCCAGACCCTACAAACCCACCGGATTCAGAATACTCACCCTCAACACACGTCTTCTTGGTCTTTATCGAACCCTCCCCGGCCCCGCCCCTGAGGCCACAATTCGGCTCCGAAACTGCAGGAATGAATCGGCCGCGCAGTGTGCGGCGGTTCAAACCGGCCTGTGAGGCCCTTGGGGGATTGGGACATGAGAACACTACTTGGAATTCTGACCACGAGCAGCATCGCGATCGCTTCGAGCGCGGGCGCCGCCAGTGCATCCGTATGGAGCTGGAACTGGACGCCATCCGCCGGCGGCGGCTTCGACGTCGGCGTCAGCCATGCGGCGGGCGAAATCAAGTCCGTCAGCGCCACCTTCGACACGTCGACACTCAGCTTCTCCTGGTATGCCACGTTCGGGGCAGTTCCCGGAAAGTCGAAATGGCGGACTGACGGCTTCACTCTGGCCGTCAACGATGGACCCAATCCCAAGGGGCACGCGGGCGAACTGGCCCTGATCTACTTCGACGCCTCGCGCGCCACGCCGGTTGTCAGTATCTATGGCTACAACGGGCTCAACTCCGCGACCTCGTACTACGACGGAAAGCCGACAAGCGGCACCCAGACGCCCGACCGGATTCTGACCACGAAAACCGACATGAGCTGGGTCAGCGATCTGACCAACCGGCTCAATGCTGATGGAACCCGTACGCTCGGCTTCACCATCAACGTCAAGGACATCAAGGACTACACGCCGATCAATCTCGGGCCGCAGGGCCTTTCCGATTGGTTCGGCTTGGGCTTCGACGAGAAGATCGGGGTCTGGATGCATCCGTTCGCAAAGCTGAACACCTCGTACAATTCGGCCGGCTACCTCACCAAATGGAATCGAAAGCGGGAGGGGTATCTCGACGGCCGGGACTTCAACACCGTTCCGGAGCCGGCAACGCTCGGGCTGGTGGCAATGACCGGTCTCTTGATCGCTCGCCGACGACGAACCCTCTCCGCCTGAGCTTCGGCGATTGAAGAAATCTCTCGACTCGAACACACGGCCTGTCTGCCTCGCACGACAGGCCGTGTCTCTGCGCGGCGATTGCATCGAAGAACGAAAATTCAGTCGGGACCAATCACCCCACATCACGTAGAATCGTCGATGATTCCTATAATGGCCCTGCGCGTACCCGTGTTGTACGTTTTGTCGGGGCTGAGCGAAGGGCCGCCGGAGCAGGACCTCGGGCCGGAAACGGCAGGACCCGCTCGCCCCCCCTTTTTTTGATGGGAGTACGGGCCGTGAACTGCCCCCGATGCAATGACAGCATGGCGACGCAAGCAATCGCCGGAATACACATCGACCGATGCCACGGCTGCGGCGGCATCTGGCTGGATGCCATGGAAGCGGAGGCTCTCTACACGGTCGGCGAAGACGATTCGTCAAAGATCGATACTGCGCCCCCGAAATCGGCACAAGACGCTACGCCGGACTTGCAGTGCCCGCGTTGCCGCATGCTCATGATGACGCTCATGGTCGAGAGCACACCGCCGATCTACTTCGAAAACTGCGGCACATGCTACGGCGTCTTTCTCGATGCCGGCGAATTCAAGGCGATGAGAAGCGAACCGCTCGAAAAGTGGCTGCGGGCGACGATTCCCGGCGTGTTTCGTCTGCGCTTTCCCCCGACGGACTAGGCCGATTCGATCATTCCTGCCCCATCGGGGCAACGGAATGTAGCCACGGGCGGAGCGAAGCAAAGCCCGTGGTGCTTTGCGATCAATTCCGCTCCGCCCCGAAGGGTCGGCGGAAGACTTCCCGGCGAGCGCATTCAATCCGCGAAGAATCCTCAGCCCCAGCCGGGGCTGTCGTCATTTCGGCACTACTCTCCACGGGTTCCGCATCGCCGGGCTGCGCCCGCGCGATGCTCCACCCGTGGCCACAATCCTGCGCCCCTCCGGGGCAGAGGAGCCGGATTGTTTCCGACAGCTCAAACGCCAATTCGCTGAATCACGAGCGGGATTCGCTAGTTCGCAATCTTCGGCGTCGCGCCGATGGCCCGCATCGCGAACGCCCACTTGTCGGCCGCCTCGTCGATCTGGAACTTCGTGGGCTTGCCCGCCCCGTGACCCGCCCGCGTTTCGATGCGGATCAGAATCGGGTTGTCGCAGCCCTGGGCGGACTGAAGCGCCGCGGCAAACTTGAAACTGTGGGCCGGAACGACGCGATCGTCGTGATCGCCTGTCGTGATCATCGTCGGCGGATAGCACGTGCCCTTCTTCACATTGTGATACGGCGAATAGGCATAGAGATTCTTGAACGCGCTTTCCTCCGCCACGTCACCGTAGTCGCTCTTCCAGGCATGGCCGATGGTGAACTCATGGAATCGCAGCATGTCGAGAACGCCGACCGCCGGCAGGCACGCGCCGAACAGATCCGGCCGCTGAACCATGCACGCGCCGACAAGAAGCCCGCCGTTGCTGCCGCCGCCGATGACCACGCGCTTCTTCGACGTGTAGTCATTTGCAATGAGCCACTCCGCCGCCGAGATGAAGTCATCAAATACATTCTGCTTGTTCATCAGACGACCGGCGTCGTGCCACGCCTTGCCGTATTCGCCGCCGCCGCGCAGGTTCGCCTGTGCATACACGCCGCCCATCTCCATCCAGACCAGGTTCGACACGCTGAATCGCGGGGTCAGTGAGATATTGAATCCGCCGTAACCGTAAAGGTACGTCGGAAGATCACCGGTCAGCTTGAGACCCTTCTTGTGGGAGATGAACATCGGAATCTGGGTTCCGTCCTTGCTGCTGTAGAACACCTGCTTCGTCTCATAGTCCGCCGGATCGAAGGCGAGCTTCGGCTGCCGGAAAATCGTGCTCTTGCCGCTCTTGAAGTCGTAACGATAAATCGAGCCGGGATCACTCACGCCGCTGAACGAATAGAACGTCTCCGCGTCGAATCGGCGTCCCCAGAAGCCGGAGGCCGTACCGAGTCCCGGTAGTTCCAGCTCGCGCGTCATCTTTCCATCAAAGTCGTACATGCGAACCTGCGATCGAGCGTCCTTCAGGTAGTTCGCGACGAACGTGTTGTTCACGAGCGAAAGGCCGACCAGCGTCTCCTCCTGCTCCGGAATGATCTCGCGCCAGTTCTCTCGCTCCGGCCGGCGAAGGTCGATTGCAATCAGGCGGCCCTTCGGCGCCTGGTTGTCCGTCTTGACCCAGATGACCGGGCCGTCGTTGTCGATGAAGTCATATCCCGCGTCGAAATCGTTCAGCAGCTCGATGATCGGTGCATCGGCGACGGACAGCGTCTTGTAATACAGCCGATTCTTCGGCTCGGTCCCGTCCCGCACCGAGATGAACAGATACGCGCCGTCATCGCTGACCGAGGCGCCGAATCCCCATGTCTTGTGATCCGGCCGCTCATAGACAAGCTGATCGGCCGACTGGGGCTTTCCAAGCTCGTGGTAGTAGAGCTTGTTGAAATAGTTGGTCGCGGAAAGTTCGCCGCCCTCCTTCGGTTCGTCGTATCGACTGTAAAAGAATCCCCGGCTGTTCCGCGACCATGCGGCGCCGCTGAACTTGATCCACTCGATCTTGTCAGGCAGGTCCTTACCCGTCTCGACATTGCGAACAAAGAAGGTCTGCCAGTCCGAGCCGCCGTCGGAGACGCCATACACGACCAGCTTACCGTCATGGTTGATGTCAAAATTGGTCAGCGACTTGGTGCCGTCCGCCGAGAGCGTATTGGGATCGAGAAGCACCCGGGGCTCGCCGTCGAGGCCGTCCATGACGTACATCACGTTCTGGTTCTGAAGGCCGTCGTTCTTGGAGAAAAAATATCGATTGCCGCGCTTCACCGGCGAACCGAATCGTTCGAAATTCCAGAGCTTCTCGAGGCGCGTTCGAATCTTTTCGCGATCTGGAATGGTTTCAAGGTAAGA
>CALLKH010000632.1 GCA_938008425.1 uncultured Planctomycetaceae bacterium
CCTTCTGGCCGTCAAAAATGACCTCGCGCACACGGGCTCCGAATCGGATTTCGGCGCCGTGCTCGCGGTCGTTGTCGAGCATCATCACGTCGAACTCGTCCCGGCGCACCTGCCACGTCGTGGACCATTCATTCGGATCGCGATCGGTTAAGAAGAACGGGGCGGACTCCTTGCCGTTGCCGGAGACGAATTGCACGCTCTCCTTGGGGACGAAATCCGACTTGCGAAGCTTCTCCAGCATGCCGAGGCGCTGAAAGGTCCAATAGGTCTGGGGCATCAGCGATTCGCCGATGTGGTGCCGCGGGAAGTCCGCGCGTTCCAGAACGAGCGCCCTGCGGCCGTGCTGGGCGAGCAGTGTCGCCGTCGTTGCACCCGCGGGGCCGCCGCCGATCACGATTACGTCGTAACTGTTTTCCATATCCCTATGTTGCCTTGTCGGAACTGACGACTTCCAGAAGCTCGATGGCCGGCTCGCCGTCACAGTGGATCACGCCCACGCGGCCGTACACCGGCCCATCGATCGGCCGGTCGAACGCCGCCAGCAGCGAGGGCGGGCCTTCGAATCGATAGAACCATTTCGGCTCGATCTCGCGCATCACGCGGTGCCGGATCAGAATGTCGCCGAGCGGCGCCTCGCGCCTGAGAATTTCATCCCGGACGGCCGGCGCTGTAAAGCGCAGATCAATTCGCGCGACGCCGACTTCGACGACGTGCGACGTGCCCTCGGGACAGAGCAGAATCTTGCGCGTGTAGCGGTCGTCGGCCAGGTGGTCCTCGATAACCTCCAGCCGGACCGGCCGCCCGTGAAAGCGTTCGAGGCTGGTCGTCATGTGCTGATCATGCACGAGCAGTGTTTTGAACGGTTCGCGAACATCTTTCGCTTCAACGGGTTTGCCTTCGGCCGCGATTTGGGGTCCGAAAAAAACGGCGGCGATGTCCTCCAGGGCCGCCACGGGGTTGGAGAATTCGGTCAGATTGGTCGGAGTGCCGCCTGTGTCGTGCATCGTGTGTGTCAACCACCCTCAACGCGCGGAGTCCGGAACTGGATCGATCGCATGGCCGGCTTCGGCCGCGGCCGACAGACTTTCGCGCTCTTAAGTGTAACGGATATTGCGGTGTTCGCTTTCGAAAAACCGCGGGAGCAGGGGGTCCACCACCAGCAGCCCCGACCGCGTCAGCCGGATGTCGTCGCCGTTGATGGTCGCGTACTCGTCCTTGACCAGAGAATCGAATCCCTGACGAAATTCATCCTGAATGTTCACGCCGAACTTGCCGCGGAAGTAACCGGCGTCGAGCTTGCCCGTCTTGAGCTGGAGCACCATCTCGCGGATCAGCCGCTGGTGGTCCGTGACGCAAAGCGCCCGGTTGATTGGCAGCCTGCCCGCCTGGCAGGTTGAAACGTACTCGTCCCAGCCGTCGACGTTCTGATAGTGAATCCCGGCGAAGTGGCCGAACGAGGCGACGCCCGTGCCGATCAGGTCGGCGCCGTGCCAGAGCGAATCGCGATAGACGAAGCCGCTCTTGGTCGAGGGCTTCACCAGGGTGTACGCGCTGGAAACAACGTACCCCTCGGCCTCGAACTGCCGGAAGGCGTAGTCCACCCACGCCCGCTTCGTCGGCCAGTCGGCGATCGGCACCGGCTCGCCCGTCGTTTTGCTTTCGCGCGAGAGCACGGTGTTGTGCGGCATTTCCATCTGGTAGATCGTCAGGCTGTCGGGCTGCATCGCCAGCGCCTTTTCGACCGTCAGCTTCCACTTCGCGTCGGTCTCGCCGGCCATTCCGGCGATGAGGTCGATGTTGATCTGGGGGAAGCCGACCTCGCGGGCCCAGTCGTAGGCCTGGAAGATTTCGGCGGAGTGATGCGCACGGCCGTTGTGTTCGAGCACCTCGTCGTCGAAGTGCTCGACGCCGAGCGACAGGCGCGTGACGCCGATCTGCTTGATCGCCTCGAGCTTGTGCTTCTTGAGCGTGCCCGGCTCGCATTCGAAGGTGACTTCGCGCGCCGCGTCCCATCGCCAGTGCTGGTTGATGCGCTCGATCAGCTTGTGAAGCTGCTTCTCGCTGAGAAACGAGGGCGTGCCGCCGCCGAAGTAGACGAATTCAAACTGCCGCCCCTGGAGCGCGGGCATGCGCGAGTAGAGCTCGATCTCATGGGCGAGGGCGTCGCAGTAGACGTCCACCTCGCTGCCGTTCTTGTCGGTGTAGACGCGGAAGTAGCAGAACTTGCAGCGCTTCCGGCAGAAGGGGATGTGCAGGTACAGCCCGAGCGGCGCGCCCTTGGCGCCAGCGCCATCCGCCGGCTTCGCACTGAGCGCCTCGATGACCGACGGCGCGGCCTCGGGCGTCCAGATCGAAAAGGGCGGGTAATTCGCGACGAAGTAGCTGCCGATATCGGTCTCACGCTTGGCTTCGGGCGTCTTGATTTGAGGAAGCTGAACCATGCGATTCCAAGATGAGAGGCCCACCGGCGGGCAGACCCCGGGCAAATTCGTTCGTAAGTGCAATGCTATCCTAGTCACAACGGCGGGGGGGTTCAAATTTCACTGGATTTGGGATTCAGCGGCTGCATGGGCGGTTCCGTCGGCGCGGGTCGAGGGGTCCCGCATTCAGGGCAGACCCCCGACACGATGCCCCTCAAGTTGTAGCCACACACCTCACAATAGCGGCCGGTCAGCCGTTGCTGGCGATGCGATCGAAACCTCCTTCGCACGGAATGGAAGTAGATTCCGATGAGGTAGAAGTATGCCGCGCCGCCGAACAGACCCAGGCAGATCTCCGGCAGCTGATTGGCATCTCCAACGGAGAACGTGGCGAGGATACATGACAGCG
>CALLKH010000633.1 GCA_938008425.1 uncultured Planctomycetaceae bacterium
CATTCCAGGCGCATCCGGTTCAGCGGTCATTGCGGGAGCGCCTGTTGCCCGGACAACTGCGCGGCCGTTCACGATTGGCTACCTGGCCCGAATTTGCCACGACAAGGGCTTGCACCTGCTGACGGAAGCTTTCGCGTTGCTTCACGAGCGCGGGCGGCATTGTCGGCTCGCGGTTGCAGGTTATCTCGGCCAGTCCGATCTGAAATACTTTGAAGAATTGAGCACGGGAATACGCAAGCGGGCTTTGCATGAGCATGTGGACTATCTCGGCGAAGTTGATCGGGACGGAAAATACCGGATGCTTCAGTCGGTCGACCTTTTTTCAGTGCCGACGGTTTATCGCGAGGCCAAGGGGCTTTACATTCTTGAAGCGATGTCACAGGGTGTGCCGGTGGTGCAGCCGTCGCACGGGTCGTTTCCGGAGTTGATCGAATCGACGGGCGGCGGCGTGCTGTTTGAACCGCACAGAGCGGATGCGCTGGCCGACGCGATTGAGCAGTTGATGGACGACGAGCCGCGCCGGACGGCGCTGGGCCGTGCGGGTCGCGAGGCGATCCGCTCGCGATTCACGGATGACCACATGGCCGAGGCGGCATGGGCGGTGTTTGAAAACGTCGTCAGGCAGTCAAGCAACATGCGCGAGGCGCCATGATCGAGGCAACAAACATATCGAAATCCTATGAAGGAGCGTCAGGCGCGCTGGCCGTACTGCGCGATGCGTCGCTGGCGCTTGAATCGGGCGTGTCGGCGGCCATCATGGGGCCGTCGGGCTGCGGTAAGAGCACGTTCCTGAATATTCTCGGCACGCTGGAGACGCCGTCGGGCGGGACGCTTCGAATCGACGGCCGTGAGCCGTTTTCCCTCTCGGAGCCGGACCTGGCGGAGTTTCGCAATCGGTCGATCGGCTTTGTTTTTCAGGATCATCACCTGCTTCCGCAGTGCACGGTGCTTGAGAACGTGCTGGTGCCGTCGCTGGTGAACGCGGGCGGCGGCGATGCGCCGGCCCGCGCGAAGATGCTGCTGGAGCGCGTCGGGCTCTCGGCGCGGCTGGAGCATCTGCCTTCGGAGCTTTCGGGTGGCGAGCGCCAGCGCGTGGCGATCGCCCGGGCGCTGGTGAACCGGCCGACGCTGGTTCTCGCGGACGAGCCGACCGGCAATCTGGATCGGGCCAGCGCCGAGACCGTCGCGAATCTGCTGGTTGAACTGCATCGCGAGGAAAACGCGATCATGGTCGTGGTCACGCACAGCGATGAACTGGCTCGGCGGTTCGATCGACAGTACCGCCTGCTCGACGGCGAACTTGGGCTCGCGGCGAATTCATGACGAATCGCACACTTCAACTGAGAAGCTTGAAGTTTCACTGGCGGATGCATCTTGCGCTCGTTCTCTGCGTCATTGCGGGAAGCGCGACGCTGACCGGAGCGCTTCTCGTCGGCGACTCGATGCGGGGGAGCCTGCGGGAGAATGCGATCGCGCGGCTCGGGCCGTACGCGTACGCGATGCGATCCGGTCGGTATGTCACGAAGAGTGTGAGCGATTCCGTTCCGAACAGTGTCGGCGCGCTCATCCTTTCGGGTTCGATTGAGCAGGCGGATCGACAGACCCGTGCCAATCGCATTCAGATACTCGGCGTCGACGCGGAATTCTGGCAAGGTTGGCCCCGCCCGCGAGTTGGAAAGCCGTCATTCGTCAATCTTGTCTCCGACCTCGCCGATGGGCGCGGCGTCGTTCTCAATCGTTCGCTGGCCGACGAGATCGGCACAAGAGTCGGCGATGACGTGTTGATTCGACTGCCGCGGGCGTCGGCCGTTCCGACGGAGAGCGTGCTGGGTCGGCCGGACGAGGCGGCGGTGTCGGCGCGTCTCACCGTGCGAAGAATTATTGCGACCACCGGGGCCGGAGGATTCTCGCTCGATCCGTCGCAAACGGCGCCATTCAACGTTTTCCTGCACATCGACGCGCTTCAGCGCGCCGTCGAACGGGAAGGCCGGGTCAATACGATTCTCGTTCGATCGCCGGAGACCCAGGGCGATGCGACTGCGGCGACGACGAGTCTCCAGGATCAACTCGACGCACACCTGGGGCTGGCCGATCTGGACCTGCGATTACGGCAGGATCCGAGCCAACGTTACGTCGCGCTGGAGTCCGAGCGGCTCCTGATCGAACCGGCAGTCGAGACGGCGGTTCATGCCGCATCGCGTTCGAACCCGGATCGGATCGGCCGCGTGTTTTCATATCTCGCCAACAGCATCACGGCGCTGGATTCAAACGGCGAAACGGGCAACCAGATTCCGTATTCGATCGTGTCGGCCATAGACGGGCGGGTCGCGCGGGAACTTTTTGGCGATAGGGGCGCGGGCGAATCTGAGGATGCCGGGCCGTTACCAGGGGTCGGTCCTGACGGCATCGTGCTCAATCAGTCGGCGCAAAGATCCGGCTGACCTATTACATCTCCGGCGCGGATGGCGGGCTCGTTGAGTCGTCGCATGAACTCGTGGTCGAGCGCATCATCCCTCTCTCGGGCGCGGCGAACGACGCAGGGTTTCTGCCGGAGTATCGCGGCATTTCCGATGCGACATCGCTAGCGGACTGGGACCCGCCGTCGAACTTCAAGATCGACCTGAAGCGAATTCGTCCGAAAGACGAAGATTACTGGCGGGATCACAAGGGAACGCCGAAGGCGTTCATCTCGCTGGCGACGGGGCAACGACTCTGGGCGACCGACCCCCGTTTCGGGCAACTGACTTCGATTCGTGTCTATCCGGCGACAGTCGATGGGGACCTTTCCGGTGTCTGTGTCGGCTTTGAGAAGAGCCTCCTGGCGGTGCTGAGACCGGCCGAGATCGGATTGTCGTTTGAGGATGTTCGCGCCCGGGCCCTCAAGGCCGGCGAGGGCAGTACCGATTTCGGAATGCTCTTCATCTCTTTCAGCTTCTTTCTGATCGCGGCGTCGTCCATGCTCGTTGCACTGGTCTTCCGGCTCAATGTGGAACGTCGCGCCGGCGAGGTGGGGCTATTGCTGGCTGTGGGCTACTCGCTTCGGCGTATCCGGCGAATTCTTCTGATGGAGGGACTGCTGCTGGCGGTCGTCGGATCGGCCGTGGGGCTGGTCGCCGCGGTGGGTTATGCGTGGCTGATGCTGGCGGGGCTTCGTTCATGGTGGTCCGAGGCGGTCAATGCGCCGTTCCTTCGGCTGCACATCGGCGGCCTGAGCCTCACCATCGGCTTCTCCGCAAGCGTACTGGTGGCGATGTTCTCGGTTCGCATGGCGCTTCGCGGATTGGCGCGGCATTCGCCGAGGTCGCTCCTCGCCGGTGTGATGGCGGGTGATGGCGGACGAACTGCCGCCGGCGGTGGAGGCGTTGCAAAGGGAGTGTTTATCGCGTGCCTGCTGCTTGGCATTGCTGCGATTTTCTCGTCGATGGCGTCGAGCGCTGTCCCGCAAGTGGCGGCGTTTTTCATCGGCGGCTCGGCGCTGCTGGCGGCGGGGCTGGCCGGCGCGTCGCTCATGGCGCGGGGGAGATCGAAGTCCGCCATTCAGCGCGGCGGAACCGGCGCAATGGTCCGGCTTGGGCTTCGAAACGCCGTCCGTCAGCGCGGTCGCAGCCTCGGAACGGCCGGCGTCATCGCCTGCGCCAGCTTTGTGATCATCGCGGTCGGCGCGAGTCGCCACGGGGCGGACGCATCGGCGTTGTCGAAATCCGGCGGGGCGGGCGGCTATTCACTCATCGGCGAGAGCAGCGTACCGCTACCGTTCGACCTGAATTCCGCAGATGGCCGCGCGGCGCTGGGACTCTCGGCGGAAACGACGACGCTGCTGAAAGACGCCCAGGTCATGCCGATGCGACTAAAGCCGGGAGACGATACGAGTTGCCTGAACCTGTACCAGGTGGTGCGGCCGCGCATCCTCGGTGCCCCGGAGAAATTCATCGACCGTGGCGGCTTTTCGTTTCAATCGTCGTCGGCGGAGTCGGACGAAGAGAAATCGAATCCGTGGGCGCTGCTCCATCGCGAATTCGACGACGGGGCGATCCCGGCGGTGGGCGATGCGAACACGCTCATGTGGCTGCTCAAGCTGGGCCTTGGGGAGGATCTCGAAATCACGGACGATCGCGGCCGGCGCCGGAAACTGCGAATCGTCGGCATGCTGTCGGGCAGCGTGTTGCAGGGCGAACTCATCGTCGCCGAGACGGCGTTCAAGTCGATGTTTCCCGACGTGTCGGGGACGGGGTTCTTGATGATCGAATCGCCGGAGGGACGGGCGGCCGGCCTCACCGAGGCACTGGAGCGCGATCTCGGTCGATACGGCATGGACGTGACCTCGTCGCTTGAGCGGTTGAACAGCTATCGATCGATCGAGAACACCTATATGTCCGTGTTTCAAACGCTCGGCGGCATCGGGCTCATGCTGGGAACGATCGGCCTTGCAGCGGTGATGCTGAGAAACATTCTCGAACGACGCGGTGAGCTGGCGCTCTTGCGGGCACTCGGCTTCCGGCGGAACCGGTTGGCCCTGATGGTTCTGTCGGAAAACGCCGGCATTCTCGGGCTGGGGCTCGCGATCGGAAGCGGATCGGCCCTGGTCGCGGTCGCGCCGCACGCGATCAGTCAGCCGGGCGATATCGCATGGGCCTCGCTTGGCGGCACGCTGGCGCTGGTGTTCGTGGTCGGGATGAGCGCGGCGGGGGCGGCGATTCGTTCGGCGCTGGCCACGCCGCTTCTCGGGGCGCTGCGGCGCGAATAGCGCGCGGATGCGATGCGACGGATTCGGTGAAATAGAGTTGAAATCAGATCGAAATCACTTCGATGCGTCGGCCATCAACGCCGACGCGAAGCTCGAATCGAGCAGCGTGGCCTCGGTGAGGGTGAGGCTTCGAATCATCTCTGCCATGCGTTCGACATCGAGCTGGCCGACGAGGATGTAAGTCATCTCGCCTTCGTTCCACGCGAGCATGGCGTTGTTGTCGCAGCCGCCGGTCGAGTTGATGAACGGAGACTGACGATCGGCGGTCCCGCCGCCCGCCAGTTCGAAGCTCGCCCAATGAGGAACGGTGAACATCGAGATCCGGGAACTGTTGCTGTAATTCACATACATCACGTGTGCGGCCGGTCCGCTCTTGTCTTCAGTCGGGTTGCAGAAGTTGGCGGATTCGAAATCGAATCCGTAGCCGCTGAGATCGGGCGCTGCGGCCGCGACGGCGTTGGCGAAATGCTGGTCAACCGCGGAAGCGACGTCGGTGCGTTCGCGCGGCAAATCGGAATTGTGGTGGGCATCCATGTCGCAGCGGAGGAGGCACTTGTTGTGCTGGACCACGACATCCTGCGTGACCTGATCGGCCGGAGTCAGTCCGCCGACGGTGGTCGCGCCGGCGCCGGCGAACGACTCCAGGTCCGTGAGCGACCCGCCGCTTGAGAAGTGCCAGACGAGTCCGACTCCGGCGAGCAGGCAGGCGGCCAGCGCGGAGACGCGAAGGATGCTGAACTTTCGTTCATGGCCGGCGGACTTGTTCAAGGACTTCATCGCGCCGCCGGTCTCGATGCCGTATCGGATCTTGGATTCGAGCCCCGCCGGCACGCGAATCTTCTCGGCGCTTCGTGCGATGGCGCGACGGATGCCCTGGTGCTCGTCCACGATGGCGCTGCAAGTCGGACACATCTTGAGATGGTCCAGCACTTCGCAGTTGGCCTGCACGCTGAGCTGGCTGTCAGCGAACGCGAAGAGGTATTTCTTGACTTTATGACAATTCATCATTCTTCACTTCACGATCCGAATTGAACCGCAGGCCGCGCTCGGCGGCGAACTGGCTCAACGACTCTCCCAATTGCTGTCGCGCCCTGAACAGGCGACTCATCACCGTTCCAAGAGCGCACCCCAGCACGCCGGCGATTTCCTTGTAGCTCAGATCGCCCAGAGCCCAGAGGATGAGCACCGAGCGATATTCGGGGGCCAGCCCAAGGATCGCCGCCTTGAGTTCCCCGTCGAACAGTTCCCAGTTGACCTCGCCCGTCGCGATCGAATGCATCGGCACCTGTTCAAGCTCGGCCGCGATGTCATCGAGGCTCAGGTCGTCGATCAGCGTCGGCCCCCGGCCGGTCGCCCCACAGCGCGTGTAGAACACGTTGTGAAGAATTCGCAGCAGCCAGGGCTTTGCGCCATAGTCGCGCAATTCAAATTTCTCAAAGGCCTTGTGGGCTCGGAGAAAGGTCTCCTGAACGAGGTCTTCAGCCTCGTGTGAATCGCCGGTCAACTTCAACGCCATGCGATAGACGAGATCCAGATGGCATAGCACCACCCGCTCGTATTCGCGCGTTATCTTCGACTTCGGCATCGGAAACCCAGGGTCGGCGGGGTCCGGTACTCGTGCGTTTCCCCCACACTTACCGTAACCCCATTTTTCGACGGAATATTCCTA
>CALLKH010000634.1 GCA_938008425.1 uncultured Planctomycetaceae bacterium
GGCGATTCCGATGGCGATTGCCCTTGCCTCGGGTCCGTTGTACCGCCTGCTCTTCCACAAGTACTACGTCGACGAGGCCTATGACGCCGTCTTCGTGCGAACCCTGCGGCGCATCGGCGATCTGTGTTACGCCTTTGATCGTTTCGTGATCAACGGCCTTCTGTGGAGCATTGCGGCCGTGCCGCGGGCGATCGGGTTTATTCTGCGTGGCTGGCAGCAGGGGGCGATGCAGGGTTACGCCCTCGGCATGGTGATCGGCCTCGTGGTGATTGTCTGGTGGGTGCTCTCGGCGGCTTGAGGACCGGCTCCCGCGCGGACCGGACAGGAAGTTTGAATGAGCTGGTTGGCTGAAGGTTTTATCGGGCAGCATATTCTCTCGCTGCTCATTTTCCTGCCGATTGTCGGCGCGGGCGTCGTGTTCACGATGTCCGGCTGGGATGCGGTGGCGGTGCGCCGATTCTCGCTGGGCACGGCGGTGGCGACGATGCTGCTGTCAGTGCTGGCGCTGGTGCTGTTCCTTGACCATCGCGACGACTGGCAGTGGGGCGGCTACACCCTGGTCGAGCAGTACAACTGGCTCGGCGCCGGCGATGTCATGACCGAGTCGATCAAGGTGCAGTACAAGCTCGGCGTCGACGGCATCAGCATGCCGCTGATCCTCCTGACGGCCGGCCTGACGCCCTTGGCGATCTGGGGCAGCTTCACCGGCATTCAGACGCGGCATCGTGAGTACTACGCCTTGATGCTTCTGCTTTTCGGGGCGATGCTCGGCGTGTTCTGTGCGCGAGACCTGTTGCTCTTTTACGTATTCTTCGAGTTCACGCTCATCCCGCTCTACTTCCTCATCGGAATCTGGGGCGGTTCCCAGCGGCAGAAGGCCGCGAACATGTTCTTCATCTACACGCTGACGGGCAGCATGCTCACTTTCGCGGGCGTGCTTTACCTCGGCTGGAAGGCGGCCACGGTCCCGGCGCTGTTTTCGACGACCGGCGGCGCGATCACCTTCGATCTCGACGTGCTGTACGGCCTTGCCGTGCACCTGTCGAGTATTGAACAGTTCTGGCTCTTCTGCGCGTTCTTCGCCGGGTTCGCCATCAAGGTGCCGCTCTTCCCGACGCACACATGGCTCCCGCTCGCCCACGTCGAGGCGCCGACGGCCGGCTCGGTCATCCTCGCGGCCGTGCTGCTGAAGCTTGGAACGTACGGTTTTCTGCGGCTCAGCCTGCCGATGCTGCCGCATGCGTCGTTTGAACTGGCGCCGTTTGTCGGCATGCTGGCAGTGGTGGGAATCATCTATGGCGCGTTGGCCGCGTGGGTGCAAACGGACATCAAGAAGCTCGTGGCGTACTCGTCGGTGTCGCACCTTGGTTTCTGCCTGCTCGGCATGTTCTGTCTGAAGACGGCCGGCCTGACCGGGTCGCTGCTCTACATGATCAACCACGGCCTCTCGACCGGCGCGCTGTTCCTCGTCGTCGGCATGATTTACGAACGTTACCACACCCGCGAGATGTCGGAGATCGGCGGGCTGGCCCGCAAGATGCCGATCATGACTTTCTTCCTGATCGTCTTCACCATGTCGAGCATCGGTCTGCCGGGGCTGAACGGTTTCGTCAGCGAGTTTCTCGTGCTGCTCGGCACGTTTACCTCGGCCGATCCGGCGCCGAACGGTGCGGGCCCATTGGGCGTCTGGTACGCGGTGCCGGCGGCGACGGGCATTCTGCTCGGGGCGATCTACATGCTGCACATGGCGCGCGGGGTGCTCTTCGGCCCGCTCAAGGAGCCGGGGCATGGCCTTGACACCTCGGCCGGCCTCACACAGGACCTGACGCCGCGCGAGATCGGCATTCTTACCCCGATTGCGATCGCCTGCCTGCTCATCGGCGTCTATCCCAAGATGCTGACCGACATCATGGAGCCGTCGCTCGATCAGGCGGTGCTTGCACACGTGCTGCCGGAAGGCAACGCCCCGCGAACGGTCGATCAGGCGGGGCGCCCGTCGCAGACAGTCTCGACGGCTAATGTGGAGACGCCGCTCGGGGCTGTCGATCCGGACGGATTCATCCGCGTCCGGTCGATGTCTGTCGGCTACATCGCTCCGTTGTCGGCGGAGACAGACTCACATCACGAACCCGAGGAGGGTCGCCGCTGATGCTCGGCCTTCATCCCATGATTCAACTGCTCATGCCCGAGATCACGCTGGTGCTCGGCGCCACGCTGATTCTGCTGACCGGCCTCTCGAAGGAACTGAGCCGGCGGGCGGCGCTGTTTTCGCTGGCCACCATCGGCGTGGCGCTTTGGTTTGCGTTCCGTGCATCCGCCGGCGAGATCGACACCTCGGGCGTCACCGCGCTGCATGATGGTCCGCTGGTCTGGTTTGCACGCACGATCACGCTGGCGGTCGGCGCGCTGATTGTCATGGTCAATCGGCATGTTCCCGATGAAGGCGAACGGGCGGAGTTCTTCGCGCTCCTGATGTTCTCGCTCGCGGGTGTTTCGCTCGTGCCGATGGCCAACTCGCTCGTCATGCTGTTTCTCGCGCTGGAGCTGGTCAGCGTGCCGACGTACATCCTGATCGGCCTTTCGCGCCGCGACATTCACGCCCAGGAGTCCGCCGGGAAGTACTTCTTCCTCGGCGCCTTCGCGGCCGCCATCACCCTTTACGGCTTCAGCTTTCTGTACGGGTTCGCCGGCACGATGACGCTCTTCGGCCCGGACTCCATCGCGGTGAAGTTTCATGACCTCGGCGGAATGCGGGATAAGCTGGCGCTCTTCGGACTTCTGCTTTCGATCGCGGGGCTCGGGCTCAAGGTCGCCGCGGTTCCGTTCCATTTCTATGTGGCGGACGTCTACCAGGGCGCGGCGTCGCCCGTGACGGGGCTGCTCGGCTTCGTGCCGAAATTTGCAGGTTTTCTCGCGCTCATCAACATCCTCACGCTGACGGGCTGGACCTTCGGCAACGCGATCTTCTGGCTGCTCTGGATTCTCGCCGCCCTCACGATGACCGTCGGCAACACTCTCGCCCTCATGCAGCACAACGTGAAGCGCATGCTGGCGTATTCCAGCGTCGCCCACTCGGGCTACATGCTCGTCGCCCTGGCCGCCGGGCCGAAGCTCTTCAGCGGCGGCCGTGAGCCGCTGCGTGACGGAATCGCGGCACTGCTCTTCTACATGGCGGCCTACGGCGTCATGAATCTCGGCTGCTTCGCGGCGTTCTCGTTCTTTCGCAAGCCCGGTGATGACGATCCGGATGATTCGATTGAAACACTGGACGAACTCGCCGGTTCCGCCCGGGAGCATCCCTGGGCGACGCTCGGCCTGGCCTTGTGCGTCCTCGGGCTGATGGGTTTTCCGCTCACCGGCGGCTTCATCGGCAAGTTCTACATCATCTCGTCGGCCCTCTCGGCCGACGGCGCGGCGCCCGCGTTTGCCAACGTCTCGGCGCACTCCGGTGCGATGCTCGCCCTGGTGATCATTCTTGCATTGAATGCCGCGGTGGCCGCCGCGTACTATCTGCGGATTCTCGCGGCGTGTTACCTGCGCAAGCCGACAGCGGGTGTGACGCCGTCGAGATGTCATGCTTTGCAGCTCTCGCTGGCGATCTGCGCTATTCTGGCGGTCGCGATTTTTATTCGCCCCGGCGTGCTTTACAGCTACTCCCGAGGCGCGGCACAGGCCGTCGCGTCGACCGCGATCGCACCTGCGGCGGTCGCGACGGGTGACGTGGCGCCAACGGCGTCTCCCGCGGAAAAGTCCGCACCCGTAATGTCGATGACGCAGGTCGGCGAATAGCGCGATTCCCATCCGGAATCACTCGTCTCCTTCGCTTGACACACCGCCCGGCCATCACACAATGAGTCACAAGGTCGCCGGGCAGCCGGTGGTGTCATCAATCAACCTACGAATTCATCCTGGAGGAATTGCCATGCGGTCGATTCGATTCTTCGCTCTCACGCTCGTCGTCAGTCTTGCGGCCGGTTGCGCCTCGCCACTGGCGGGAACCTGGGTGGCGGACAAGTCGACGACGCCGGTCAGTCCGATCGCCGAGGTCTCGTTCTGTGAAGACGGCACCTTCACGGCCCATGCCGAGTATGGCGACAACTCCTCCCACACCGGCTCCGGCCACTACGAGTATCGCGGCGGCAAGCTCAAGCTCGATGCGTCGGGATCGACGCGGGAGTATGACGTGAAGGTCGCCGGCAGCGAAATGCACATCATCCACGACGGCAAGACCTTCAAGATGTCGCGAATAAAGTAGCCGATCCGATCCAGGTTTGACTCCCGTCGGTTCAACCTCGATGTTGACCCCGGGGATTCTTCGGCCCCGTTCCCGCAGGCGAGACCCGTTTTGGCGTTCCTCAATGCGATGGGTTAACATGTGAGCGGTTCGAGCAATGATGCTCGCACCAATTGAGGACCCCTGAATGGCGGGCGGCGAATCCAAGGCAAGTCAGGCTCGTCTCGAAACTGTCGAGCCGATCGGAAAGCGCGTTC
>CALLKH010000635.1 GCA_938008425.1 uncultured Planctomycetaceae bacterium
TGACAGCGGAAATGCGGGTATGAATAGCAGGATACTGATTGCCAGATTGACTTCCGGCAGATTCCTTTCCGCCGCGACACCACCCACCAGATTGAGTATGAAAGCCATATAGGCCAGGCGAATTCCCAGTTTGCATCGAATGATGACTTCCGCGCGTTCTGCTGGTGGCCTTCGGAGCAGGCTGATCCACGCAAAAGCGGTTCCGCCGAGCACGAGGGAGCTGAAGATTCCGATGATCCATAGCGCACGATCCCGAGCTTCACCGCCGTAGAAGTTCATCTCTCGATGAAAGTAGATCGCTACACAGATCAGAAAGAAAAATATGCCATAAGTGGCGATCCATGCGCTGACACGACCGACGTGTCCGCCGTTCTCATGGAGAGTCGGACTGGACGCAGGTTCTTTCATGATGCCGGCCCGAAGCTGTTTCTAAGGTTCGATTCGCGGGATTGGACCCGGATACGCCGCCCCGCACTCGGGACAACGCATCGACACGACACCCGTCAGATTGTACCCGCAACTCTGGCAGAGCCCGTGACCGAATCGACGTGTTCGCCGGCGATCGCGGAATCGCCGGCGGATGAGCGCAGTCCACAACGCGGCGTTCGCCAGGATAAGCAGGCAAAGGCCGATGAGCAGCCCCGTCCGGCGATCCTTGTAGAAATCGAAAATCACATTGACGCGCGACACCGGCTGATTCCACTCCGCGGTGTGGGCCTTGAGTTCGAGCTCATTGAAGAAGATTGCGGCCGCGCAGAGAAGCAGCAACACCAGGCAGACCGGTGCGGCCAGATTGAGCAGCGAGATGTCTGATTTGCGACGGCGGCCCATGAATCGGATTCTACGAGGCAGCGCAGGAAATGTCGCTCAATCGCCGGACGACTGCCGTTCTTCGGCCGGAATCCCAAGGCTGCACTCGGGGCATTTGCCGCTCTCGCTGCCGCGCAAGTCAAATCCACAAACCTGGCAGACTCCCGCGGGCCACGGCCGGTCGCGCCACATGATTCGATAGGTCACAAAAGCGTAAAGGAAGAAGACTAGCCAATAGGGAATCCAAACCGCGACCGAGGAGGAGGTCGCGTAAACGACCTCGCATCGATCGCCGTGCGCGCAGCGGCCTGGGGTGCAGGGATTCCTGAAGTAATTCGCCTGATACACATGGGGAAGAAAGCGAACAGGCGGGTGCACTGAACTCAAATGGAACTCTATCGGAGTAAACTCGACCAGTGGTTCGTCACCGGGGTCATACAGCCAGCGAGAGTCCGCCGCTTTCAATTGCTCCCAGCCGACGTCGGATATCCCCATGCTGATCCGGCCCAGCATGCATCCGCCGTATTGCGATGAGACGCCAATATTATTGCGAGGATCGCCGGTCAACGATCTGAACACGGCTGTGTACGAAAAGCTGTATCTCCAGACAAGCAGACTTCCGAAGGTGAGAAACAACATGAAGAATTTGATTTGCTGCGTGTACCTCCAGATTCCCCGACGTCTGATCCTCCCGCCTGCCATGAATCTCCTGATTCTTCGAAAATGACCGAGTGCGACTGCAATGCCGAACCAGAACACCAATGACGAAATCGATAGTTCGAAGTAGGTTCGAGTTCCGCTTCGATGAAAGTCCAACGGCATCGGTCTTGTGGCTTCGTAATGGGATGCGCTCTCGGTGTGAAACCAGAATCGAGTTACCGATTTCTCTTGGGCCTCGAGTGCGCTGAAGTCCGCGTCGTCGTCATCAATGTCGTCAGCGTCCAGGACTCTTGCTTCGGGATCATCGACTGCAACACAAATCTCGTTCGGGCCGAGATAGACGACGATACGCCCCGACGCAACCCCCATCTGTACAAGGACACTTAAGATCCAGGTAATTGCGGAAACAAAGAAGCAAGCTGTCGCGACCGTGCGGATGCGCCGAAGGATCAATCGCCAAAAGGTGGTTGGTCGAGTAGCCATGCCCGATACCAATCGAACTTGTGAAAAGGCCTCGCCTAATCATACGCCGCCTGGTAAGTGTCCAGCAGCGCCTCGGAATCGACTTTCCGCGGGTTGAACTGCGCCGTCCACTGGTCGGCCGCCATCTGGGCAAGCGAGCCCAGCGATTCGACGGGGATGCCGATGTCGCGCAGGCGGCGGGGCAGGCCGTTGGTAGCGAGCATGGATTCGACGCGCTGGGCGAGCGCTTCGGCGTTGGCGATTCGGTCGCCGGTTGAGCCGTCGGTCGGGTTGCCGTCGCACAGGTCGGCGTAGGGGTTCTCTCCGGTCTCGGCGTTGAATCGGATCACATGCGGGAGCATCAGCCCGACGGCGATGCCGTGGGTGATGTCAAATCGGGCTGTCAGAGGGTTGGCACAGGCGTGGGCAGCGCCGAGCATCGAGGCCTCGATGGCCGCACCGGCCAGGTGGGCGCCGAGGAGCATCGAAGCCCTCACGCGGGCGAGAGTTGATTCTGAAGTCTCAGCGTCCGTACGCGGTCTATCACCCTCACCCCAACCCTCTCCCTTCGAGGGAGAGGGAGTGCGGGCGGCTTCGCCGCCAGAATTGAGCGTGCCAGAATTGAGCGTGCCAGCATCCTCGAACGCACCGGCACCATCGGGCCCGTTCTTGCCCGTTTCCAAGTCCCCCTGACCACTCGACCCCTCGGCCCCTCGGCCCCTTGGCCCCTCAGTCTGCTCCCATGCAAACGCCCCGTTCAGCAGTCTCCACGCCGCGACCGACAGCTCCCTCGAAATCGCCGTTCGCTTTCGGCAGCCGGCGGTTTCGATCGCGTGGGCGACGGCGTCGATGCCGGTGGCCGCGGCGACGCCGGGCGGCACCGTGGCGATCAGCTCCGGGTCGAGAATCGCGACGCGGGCCAGCGCCTTCTTGTCGCCGCACGCCATCTTCTGGTGCGTGTCGGGATCGGTAATGAGGGCGAACGACTGCGCCTCGCTGCCGGTGCCGGCCGTCGTCGGGATGCAGATCATGGGCCGCATGGGCTGTGTCGCCTTGCCGACACCCCAGTAGTCGTGCATGCGGCCGCCGTTGGTGAGAAGAAAGTTGATGCCCTTGGCGCAGTCCATGCTGCTGCCGCCGCCGAGGCCGACGATGAAGTCGATGGCGAGTTCGCGGGCGATGTGCAGCCCCGCCTCCACCTCGCGCGTGGTCGGGTTCTCGCAGACGCCGTCGAAGAGCGTCACCTCGGCGCCCGCCTCGCGAAGCGAATCGAGCGCCCGCTGAACGTGCCCGGCGCGCACGATGCCGGGGTCGGTCACGAGCAGCACGCGCGTCGCCCCCTCGTCGATCGCCAGCGCGCCGAGTTTCGCCAGCGTGCCCTCGCCGAAGACGACGCGCACCGGCGAATGCCGCAGACAGTCAGGCAACGAAACGCCGATGCTCACGCAACCACCATCTGAAACGCCCGTTGCCGGTAGAGATGTTCGAAGAGATTTCCCTCGTGCGGCTGATCCCAGCTCAGTTGAAACGTCGGAATCGGCCCGAGATTCAGCCGGTCGATGTCTCCGCACATCGACATTTTCCGCACGAACGCCGCGTCCTTGGAAATGACGGTGCCGATGAGCGTGTCGCCGATCGATTCGTGAATCTGATCCGCCGGACACTCCACCACCGACGCGAACGGGAACAGAAACTCCTTGTTCGCCAGCGGATGCTTCCACGACGGGTCGTCGCCCAGTTTGTCGGCGCTGCCCGCGCTGCCGCCGCCCGGCTCGATCCAGATGATTGTCGGCAGGAGCCACGCCAGTCGGCCGCGCTGCACGAGGCGCGGGGATCCGCGCTTCTGCTCGGTGAGATCCACCGCGCCGCCCTTGAGCAGCGAATCGATCGAGGCGCTGATCATTTCCGCCATCTTTGGGTTCGCGAATGCGGCGATCTCCGCGTTGGGGTCGTCCGCCGGCAGCGCCTGCACCTTCGCCAGACGCTCCGCCAGTGCCTCGGCGATGGCCCGGCCGTTCTTCGGCGTCCAGACGGCGGAGGCGTTGATGCACGACCGCCCGCCGTTCGCCGAGATCGACGACGCCATGATGTCGAGGTACTTCTCCCACTCGTCGGCCGCATCGGGCCCGAGGATGATCTTGCTGTAACCCGGCCCGTGCAGTTCGACGCGCGGATCGTTCTCATACGGCTTGGTCGTCTCCGCGCCGCCGAAGAGCATCGACCGCTCGCAGCATCGCAGCAGTTCCGCCGCGCCGCCGTGGTCCGTCGGGTAGAAGCCGAATGCCTCCTCCGGCACGCCCGCCGCGATGAACGCCTGGATGATGCGGTAGGGCGACCACGGCTCCTCGCGCCCCGGCTTGAGCACCAGCGGCGTCTTCAGGGCGATCGCGGGAATCCAAAGGGAATGCACGCCCGGTGAATTGCTCGGCAGCACCGCGCCCAGACAGTTCGCCACGCGAAAGAAGCTGATCGTGTTGCCCGCCACCTGGCCATGGCCCTTGTCGAGCACCTCCAGCGGAAAGCCGCGCGTCAGGCCGCCGATGACCGTGTCGATCTCCATGAAGATCCGCTGAATCTTCGCCGCGTTGGATCGGCAGTAGCTGATCGGCATGCCGGTCGTGGCCGACAGCTGGCGGATGTAGTCCTCGAACGATTGCGACTCGTCGCCGCAGGGCAGGTCGGCCGTCGCGAAGAGCTTGCCCGCCCGGCGGCACATTTCCATCAGATCGGCCACGGTGAAGCGCTCGAGGACGTGGTGATCCATGCGGGCGACGTCGCGGCCGACCATGCCGCTGTTGGCCTGTGAGAGCGTCGCGACCGGCTGGCCGGTGGCGTGATGGACGATGTCGAACTTGTCGACCGATTCGTAGGGTTTGCCGTTTCGAAGGATGGGAATGTGAAACATGGGGAAGGAAGCGTCCTTTCATCGGCCGGTCGCGCGGCGCCTCGTGGCGGATGCATTGAGTATCAACGGATTATATCGCCGCGGCGTTCGGTCGTCGCCGTGAGGGCGAATTCCGGCTGTGATCATTCTTCGCCGGCGCCGAGCGTGACGGCGGCGCGGCGAGCGGGCTCGGTCGAGGCATCCGCGGCTCGCACCACCGGGTTTTCGCACAATTCGTAGAGCTCGCAGTATTGCCGCCCGGGCAGCGTCCAGCGCCCACGACGTTCGTAGGCCTGAAATCGTGCGTCGGCCAGCAGCACCCGCCCGAGTCGGCAGGGCTCGGCGTCGCCGGATTCTGATTTTTCCGATTGGATCAGGATGAATCGCGGCCGATGCGAATAGACGTAGTCAAGATCGAGCCGATCACGATGGCGGAGGCCGGATGTTCTGGCGATGTGGGCGTCGGTGAGTCCGACAAGGTCCAGAATCCGGCATTCGAGGCGGTAGCCCAGAATGCCGATGTCGCGTGCCGCAACGATGTCATCTGGCTGCACTGCGTTCTTGAGGTACGCCGCAGGACCTGCATCAATCGCCGCCAGCGTTCGTTCATAGTTTGAGAGCGACCATCGCAAGGGGCGAATCGCCGCCGCCTCGTGAATCGTCGCCCCGCCGATGAGCGCCGCGCAAACAAACGTGGCAAACCGCGCCCGGCGCCAAGCCGCGAGCATCTCGCCGGTATTCTCGCGTCTCGCCCGACGCCGCCGGGCGCGGGCAATACGGCCGAGCTGGTGAGCGAACTCCCCGGCCGTCAGCATGGCCACGATCGATGCGGGCAGCATGAACCGAAGCCCCGGCATCCAGTCGCCGCCCGAGATGAGGACAAAAGCCGCCTGGCCGGTCGCGAGCACCAGCGCGTTGGTCGAAAATCGCCGGCTGCCTCGAAGCGTCAGTCCGACGCCGAGTGCGAGAACCAGATGCCACGACTCTGTCGCCCAGATGCGAAGGTACATCAGCGCGGGGCCCACGAACTCCAGAGGCCGGGCGAGTTTGCTGACTGACGTGTTCGATACCAGCGAACCGTAGTAGGCGTAGCGAATGATCGTCAGGGCGGCCATCGTGGCGAGCCATGCCGCCGCAGTGAACACCAAAGCGCGGCGCTCCCGCCGCCGGGCGAACCAGAGGTACAGCCCATGAATGCCGACAACGAGACCGTTCTCCGGCCGGCAGACGAGCGCCGCCGATCCGGCCAGCGTCAATCGCTGGTTTCGCCGTCGCGCACCGTGTGTGGTCAGAAGGAGTAGCCCGATGAGTGCGGCGTTGACGGCCGTCTCCAGCCCCGAGGGCATGGCGACGAGCAAGGGGCCGTGCAGGGCTAGAAGCGAAAGTGCGACCGCC
>CALLKH010000636.1 GCA_938008425.1 uncultured Planctomycetaceae bacterium
CCCGTGCATCCACTTGATCCAGTCGGGCATCGAATAGCCGTCCGGCGTGCGTGAAGGTGCGCCCTCGGTCGACCATCGCTTCACCGTCGGATGAGACTTTCCGATCCAGACCGCGACATCCGCGAGCGTGCGAACGAACCCCGGTTTCAGGGCCTTTTTCCCGGTGTTTTTGCTCGATTTGGCCATGTGTCGTCACTCAGACACCGCCCACGGCGGTATCGGTATCACGTTTTTTGAGCCGCGTGCGTAAAAAAGTCGGTAGATTCGCGTGCCTCCGGCACCCACCCCCCACCCCCGAGGAGGGCCCACCCTCATTATTAGGCCAAAAATGAGGGTGCATGTGCCCGAAAACCCTCGTTTTTAGGCCAAAAACGCGGTTTCGCATCTCAATTCGGCCGCGGTTTCGTCGGCGGTTCCGTGAAGTTCCGCATCGCTTTGATCTTCGCGACGATCTGGAGAACATCGTCACCGACGGCGATCTGCAACGGCATTGGCAGGAGCCTGAGGATTTCGGCAATCGAGGCCGCGAGGTCCATCGTGTCATCGGGGCCGGGCAGGCGTCGCTCCATTGTTTCAATTCTCGATTTCTTCACGGTGTCACCCTCCAATCCCGCGTCCGGTTTCCTGATTCGGGGGGAGCAGTGTCGGGCCGACGGTCGTGCGAGTCGTTGCGGATGCGTTCTTCTCGAGCGCGCCAATCAGCCGTTCGATTGCTCTCGTGAGTTCCGGGCCATACTTCGATTCGATCGTGCTTCGCGGGTCGGTGTTGAACTTCCGATCATAGACAAGCTGCGATTCGATGAATGATTGATCGGAATTGCTCAGGTATCGGTCGACACCGAGGGCGCGGCGCCGCATGGCGATGGTGAATTCAGACTCGCCGCGTTCAGCCGCCCGCCGAAGTTGTGCGTCAATGAGCGCGTCGGCGATCAGGGTGGCGCTGCCCAGACGATCCTCTTCGCCGGCCTCGCGGCGAGCGCGTTCGATGGATGCGATCGTCGCCGCATTCAATTTTGGATCGGTTGCGCGAATCCGAAACATCTCGGCCAGGCCGCTTTTTGGTAGGTAGGCTTCCGCCTGCGCCCGGGTGATTTCACCGAGCCGCTCGTCAATAATCGGCCGGTCTTTCTGGAATTGCTCCAGGGCTTGAATGGCGTTCGACTCGCTCAAAAACTTCCTGAGGTCCAGGCGCTTCCTGCCGCCCTAGTCAAAGAGCTTGCCCTAATAAGCCAGGCGGGGGAGTGCTTCGATCAACGAAATACCGGCGAGCGATTCTTCCCCGGGTCCGAACCGAATTTGACCGCGCTTGTTTCCGAGCTGCGTTGCGAGCGACGCGATTTTCTGAGCCGCCACGTCGGGCGTTTTGAATGGTTCGGAGAAACGACTCAGGATTGCGAGCAGCTCTTCGTCACGTCCGCCGATGCTGGCGAACGGAACAGACGCCACCGATGCCGACTTTGCGAACTCGCTGGCCAGGGTCGGGCTTCGCGACGCCGCGGCGAGAATCTTCTCGGCGATCATTCGGGCGTCGCCGGCGCCGGCCTCACCCCCGAACGCCGATTGCAGCTTTTGCGTTGCTGAGATCGCATCGACGGGGTTGAAACCGACTTGTTTCAGCCGCGCGAGGAACATGGTGTCTTTGTCCATGCCGGCCGAGCCGCTTTGAAACACGGTGTTGAACGCCGCCGCCGCGTCGCCGCCCAGTTCGTTCCGAATTTTCTCAGCCTGTTGCACCCGGCTGCGATAATCGGCCTCGGTACCACGCAATGAGAGGAGCGCTTCCCGCCCCGATACTTCACCCGTGATCCTGCGGCCGGCGTCCGCGGCTGATTGCTTTGCAGCGTCAATTGAGGATTTGAGCACACCGAACGCCGCGGCCATCGTTGCTACACCGCCTGCCGCCGCGGCCAGGCTTGAACCCATCCCGGTGAACCCAGACGTGGTTTCTTGCGTTGTAGCCTTGCCCTCATTTTTGAGGTCTTTCATCGCGCTCTTTAACTTTTCAACATCGGCGCGGGATCGCTCCAGGGCGCGATGCAGATCCTCATCGCGGGCCACCAGTCGCATCAAGACATCTTTGTCCATATCGTCAACCTCGCATCCATCGATCGAGCGTCATCGGTTCGCCTGATGCCCTCGAATGTTTTCGAACCAGGTCTTCCTCGGTCACAGCCGCGTCGAGCTTTGCCCACCAGCTCCGTCCGCAATGCTCGCAACATCTCCGCTCGTTCATCGCGCCCGTCCAGCCGCGGCGCCAGTCCATGACTCGGTATCGGCGGCACCAGCATTGCGGGCATCGGTGGTCTTTCGCATCGTCGGCCATTCACCACCTTGAAAATCGCCGGCGGCCGCGCTGTCAGTCCGCATCAGACACGGCCGCCGGTGGGAATCAGCGCTGGCTATCGTTCTTTCACCAGCGCGAGCCACAGGAGAAACAAAAAACACTATGCCGATGCATCCGGCGCCAGCGGATTGATGCCGATCGTCGGCGTGTCGCCGTCACTGACGTAAGCAACCGCGCCGATGCCGGGCGGAAGCGTGAGCGTGCGGCCGTTACTGAGTATCCATCTGTTCGTTCCCGCCGCGGCAGACGCGACGGGAACGGGCGGAACCCCGTCGCGCTCGAAGCTCAAGTAAACCGGGCTGATCGTTGGCGATCCATCGGCGGCGATTCCGAAGTTTTCGATCACATGCCATCGCCGTGAGTCGATCGAGACCACGCTCGGTGTTTCGAGACATTCGAGAACAGCCGGAACGGTTGTCGCTTCCGTTGGATTAGGCATTGGTCGGGGCCTCGTCCGCCGCGACGGCCGCGATCGCGCGCTCGAGGGCCGTGCGGGGATTCTGGATTTCCGGCAGGATGCCATCGCCGTCTTCGTCGAACACGACGGGGATGATCGTCTTCAGATAACTCAATTCGGTCCGGATGGGATCCATCGCAGAGTTCAGGTTGTGATTCAGCCGGCCGATTTCGGCCTCGATTGCTTCCGCCCGTTTGGTTTCCACCGCCAGGCGGCGCTTGAGCGCGTCGACGTGTTCGCCGAACTGGCCGGGGTGAGCCGCCTCGCAGGCTTCCGCCGCGTTGACCGCCGCCTTGATTTGATCCACGACACGGCGCGGGTTGTGGCGGAGATCGGGGTTGAGCTGGTTGAAGCTGTCACGGTGTTCGTTGCTCGCCTCTTGCAGTTTCACCTCCAGGAATTCGCGTCGCGCGATGCCTTGGCGGAGCAGCTCCAGGCGTGCCGGGCTGAGGCCGGCGGATTCGGCCATTCGCCGGATTTGCTCTTCCGCCGGAATCTCGACGGGGTTTTCATCGGGCAGGTATTGAACCGCGTGCTCGCGGATGGTGAAGTCGCCGTCGCGGAAGCTCGCATTGAACGGGTTGAGACCGGCAAGCGTGCGAAGTTCAGAGACGACGCCTCGGATCGTGGCTTGTGACATGGTTCTTTTTCTCCAATGGTATCGGTGTTCTGCTGTCATGCCGTGCTCACGGCATCGGTTACTTCCGGCTGAGTTCCCGCATGGCGCCTTCGATTGCGACCGTCACATCACGAGCCGGAGTGACTGGATTGCTTTCGATGCCGAACATTGCGGGGTACGCTTTTTCAAGTGATCGAATGCGATCGGTCGTGCGGCCCAGCTCGGCGTGCGCGGCTTTGTCGGCCTCGCGGCCGGCGATAATTTGATCCTTGAGGCTTTGCCGTCTGGCGTAGGCACGCTCGTATTCGTCACGGCCCTTGTCCCATTGCTTTTCGAGCGCCTCGGTTCGGGATGCCGCGATCGTTGCGCTGGCCGTTTCGCGGAGTGCGGCCTCGGTGTTGAAGTAGCGAACGACCGCGCGAAGTTCGAGCAGCTTCGCGCCGGTCAGATTCAGGGCATCGGCGAGTTCCGCGAGTCGCTCGGCGTCGCCGCGGCCGGGCTTGCCGGCGTGTTCGCGCTCGAGGATTCCGCGAATCTCGCCGAACGCGGCCGCGCGGCCGGCGCGGGAGAGGGTGTCAATGGGTTTCGGTGTTGCTGTTGCCATTCTCGTTTTCTCCTGTTTCAAATTTCAGCCAGGCGGGAATTCCGCCAAGGTCAGTGAACCGCCGTTCAACCTTCTCGCGGTTGAACGGCAGGATGCCGTCAGTGAGTCGCCGCCATGCGATGAGCGCTTCCGCGATTTCGACAACGCTGCCCCAGTTCGATAGCATGATTTCCGATGCCAGCTTCGCGGCGGCGTCCATCGCCTGTTGCACTAAGCCGGCGTCAATGTTCGCGGCAACGAACGCCCGTGATTCAATCCGCAGCTTTTCCATCAGGTCGGTAATGCTTCGGTCGATGCCGTTGCCGGCGATTCGCGAGAGTTCGAACCGTGCGCAGTCCTCCACGATTCGGAACGGGTCCGACTTCAGCTCCAGGCAAGTGAGCAGCTCGCGGGCCGCATCGCGGGCCATTGCGTCGTCAGTTTTGCACGCCGCACTCAGATCGCTCGTCAGCCCGTGAAGCCGATCGTAGTGCGACTGCGCGGCGCGGCCCGCGGCGAGCACTATAAGCCGGAGCAGATGTCCGTAAGCCTCGGACCGGCCGGGGAGTTCCAAGAAGTCCGCGAAGCCGATGTCGTGGCGAATCCATCCGCCAACGGCGCCCGCGCGTCGCACCGACGCGCCGTAAACCGTGTCGCCCAGAATGCACGCCGTCAGGACGTGCCCCGCTTCGTGGTAGGCGACCTGTTCAAGCGAGAGGCCGGGATTGTCCAGGGCTGATTTCATGCACCACCAACGGCGGTAACAACGACTTCGAGGCCGGCCGCCGCCAGCGCCCGCGCCCGTGCTTCGTTCGTTTCGTCACGCTCGTAGGATTCGCGAAGCGCCGCCGGGAGCGCGTCCGCTTTCGCAAGGTCGATGTTGAAGTCGACGCGCGTGATGATCGACAGCTTCCGCGAAGCCAGATACCGCCGCATGAATCCCGCGATGCGATCCGGATGAATCCCGAACGCCTCGCAGTCGGGCAGTTCGGTCGAGAGGCCCAGGGCGTAGTCGAGTGCCGACTCGGCTGCATACACCAGATCGGCGTCGCCGCGAGCGAACAAGCCCGACGGATTCGCCGCGGGTTCATCCACCACGTCGACCGCGCGAAGTGATTTCAATCGGGCGTGTTCGAAGTTCCCGGTGTTCATGGGGTCGGGGCTCTTGAACCCGCCGCTTTTGCCGGTGTGCTTCACTCGGAATGCCTTCATGGCCTCGCCGTCGCGCTCGAACGCGATCGACATACCGAACGATTCGGGGTGATTCTCGGCCAGGGAGAGAATGTAGGTCCGCAAGTCGCCGTCGGGCGACAGCTCGGCACTTGGTGAGAGATGCAGATCCGCCCGTACCAAGTTGCCGTCGACGCGAGCGTCGAACATCTTGCCCGTCATTTTGCCCATACCGTCAGAGCTGATGCCCGGATGGGTGAATCGGGACTTCGCACCGTCGGCCGCGCGATTGATCGCATCGGCTGTCTGCGCGAGCATCGTCGAATCAATCCACATGTCGTGCCCGATCGCAGGGCCTCGGGCGATAACCGAGACGCCACGGATGATGCCGCCGCCGAACCGGCCGCCGGATTCCTCGATTCGACCGATGCCCGCCCGGGCCGGCGACGATCGCAGCCGTGATTCATTCACTGGGTCTCTGAGTGCTGGGTTCATTGTGTCACATCCTTGTCAGCGTGTCTTCAGCACGCCCGTCGTTCTGGCCTTTTCAAGATTCCAAGTTTCTTGAGCCGTTCCTTGAATACTGCGATCGGCCGTTGCCCGGTCGCACACTCTTTCGCGATGATCTTCCATTGCGGCGGTGTAAGCTCCGATCGGAGCAGGGCGGGGATGATGTTTCGCTTCAGGTCAGTCAGGTCCGCTGATCGCTGCTTCCCGTCAGCCAGTCCTCGGTCAACGGCGTCTTTCCGCGGCACTTTCAGGTTTTCCTCCAGCCACATGAACATCTCACCTGACGCCTTTAGGTCCGCCGTCCGATCCTCACCGAGATCCGAGCCCGAGTCAGATTCTTCCACGCAATCATCCGAGTCCGAAACCGAACCGTCCGGGCCGACGACGACCGAGATGAGCTTGTCGTCGTCGGCGTGCGGTGGGTGAGGCACGCGGTTCGGTTCGGTTCGGTTCGGTGGGGTAGGGTGGGGTATGGCTCGGGTTCGGGTTTCGGTAGACCGGCGCTGTACGGACGGCGCACGTGCGCCG
>CALLKH010000637.1 GCA_938008425.1 uncultured Planctomycetaceae bacterium
TGGATCGCCTGAACGGTTCGACCGACGGCCTGTCCTTGATACTCCGATCCGCATCCGGCCAGAGGGCCGGTTGTTGAAAGGTTTGCTTCAACGATGAGTGCGATGGATCAAAGAAATGCTCGAAGTGCTGTCGCCGTGCTGACGGCCGGTCTGCTCTACGTGGCGCTGGTCGCTTCGGGCGGCCTTGCGTGTCGAAGCGCGTCAGCCGGCGAAGATGAGAAGCCCAAGGCCGGCGCCGATGCCCAATCGCAGCCGGCGAATTCAGCTCCCGGGTTTGCCGGACTTCAGCGGCAGAAGACCAAGAAGGGCTCGGTGGTTCCCTCGCCGAAAATCGCACTGAAGCCGGGCGAAGTTCCGCAAATCGAGTTTGAGTCTCCCCTGTTCGACTTTGGAACCCTCTATTCGGGAAACGTGGTTCAGCACGATTTCTGGTTCACCAACCCCGGCTCCGGTCCGCTTGAGATTCTTCTCGTCAAGCCGGACTGCGGTTGCACGACTTCGGAGACATTCGAGAAGGTCATCGCGGCCGGCGAGTCGGGACGCATTCCCATCAAATTGGATACGAGCAAACTTTCCGGTGCGATCAACAAGACCATCGCGGTGCACACCAACGCCCCGGGCAAGCTCTCGCAGGTTGACCTGAGTCTGACCGGCCATGTCAAACCGCTGGTCGTGCTGACGCCGAAGAAGCTGGAATTCGGCTCGCTGGCCTTCAAGGACATGATCGGCAAGACGCTGACCAAGTCGATCTTGATCGAAAGCAAGGGCGAGGAGCCGCTAAAGCTCGGAGCGATTCACACCTCGAACCCGGTGTTCAAGTGCCGGGTTGAAACGATCGAGGAGGGCCGCGTGTACAGGCTGCATGTGACGCTTGGCGAGCCGCTTCGCACGGGGTCCAACGGGGCCAGCCTCGAGATCGACACCAACATTGAGGCTGTCGGAACGCTGGTCATCCCGGCCGGCATCTACCTGAGGGCGCCGGTTGAAATGCTTCCGTCGCAGTTGACCCTCTCGTCCACCCGCAAGATCAATACGACGAAGGGATTCTCGATTCAAAACAACGGCACGACGGGCATCGAGGTGAGCGACGTGAAATTCAGCAACCCGATGCTCAAGGGCGAGCTTGAGATCGTGACGCCGGGGTTTGCCTGGAAGATCCGCGTCGACGTTCCGAAGGATTATCACCCGCCGGTGACGGGTGACACGATCAGCGTTCGAACGACGCATCCTGAGATGCGGGAGTTGGTCGCGGACATCGTCGAGCGCGCCTGGGTTCGCGCTGATGATCGGAATCCGGAGAACGTGGACGGGGATTCAAAAGCTGATTCCAAATCGGCCGACCATGCGGGGCACGATCACGGCCCGCACGACGGTCACGATCATTGATTAATCCAATAGGGCGGCCGCGCGTCGCCGAAGGCAGGGTGACATGAAATCGACACTCTTAACGGCATTGCTGATCGTCGCGGGCGGGGCGGCCGCCGGCGCGGTGGCGAATGCGGTCAAATACAAGGAGCCCTGGATCAAGCCCGAGAAGCGGGTGACGGTCGAGGAGATCGTGGTCGATAAGCCGGCCGCCGGGGACTCGGTCGCTCCGGACGCGGCCGGCGAGACAGGCGGCGCTTCCGGCGGTGGCGAGAAGCCGGCTTCGACCGTCGCGTCGAATCCGTGCGCGCCAGACCCGGAGAGGCCGGGGGTTGTCGGATTGGAATGCGTGCTTCACTTCCTTGAGAATGGCGGCGCCTATTTCATCGACGCGCGCGAGCAGCACGATTATGACTCGGGACGCTTGAAGGGGGCGATTCACGTGCCTTCGAGCGCCATCGTACCCAGCATCGAGGCGAATTTGCTCGCGGCAGGCATCCCGTCGTTTGAGAGAGTCATTGTCTATTGCGGCGGCGGCAGCTGCGAGGCGAGCCATAACGTGGCGGACGCGCTGCGGGATCGGTACTTCTTCGAGAAGGTTTACATCTACGAAAAAGGCTGGGAGGAAGTTGAAGCGTCCGGCCGGTTTGGCGCGTTCATTCAAACTGGAGGGGGGAACTGATGACGGGTTCGTCAGTCGCGAAACCCGGCCTGGCCGCTTCCGGTGGTGTCAAGGTGACGCCGCGTGACGTCATCGGCCACCTCGCTGCCTGCATCGTCGGCGGATTCTTCGTTTATGCCGCGTGGGGAAAGATCACGGACGTCTACCAGTTCAGCGTTGAGATTCTGAACTACAAGATGCCGTGGATGAGCCCGCGATACGTCAACATCCCCGCGATCCTGCTCCCGTGGATCGAGGTCTTCGCCGGAATCGCCCTGATCATTCCGCGCACCCGGAAAGGCGCGGCGCTGGTGATCTGCGGGCTCCTGGCGTTTTTCATTTACGCCATATTCGATGCCGCGATTCTACGGGACCTGAAGATCAGCTGCGGTTGCACCGGCAAGGACAGTGGACCGGCCGGCTGGATGGCGATCGGAAGGAATGTGCTGCTGATCTCGGCAACGATGCTCGCGGTCTATCTTCCACGTAAGGAAACGGCGCGCGATGTGGTCGGCCACCTGTGCGCCCTGGTCGTCGGCGGGTTTTTCATCTACGCGGCATGGGGAAAGCTTGGCGACGTTTACCAGTTCTCGGTTGAAATCAGCAATTACAAGATGCCGTGGATGAACGAGCGGTATGTCAACATTCCCGCCATCATCCTGCCCTGGCTCGAAATTGCGGCGGCGCTGGCGCTCATCCTCCCGCGAACGCGAAAGGGCGCTGCGCTGGTCATCGGCGGCATGCTGTTATTCTTCATGTACGCAGTCTATGACGCGGCGATTGTCCGGCGTCTGGATATCAGTTGCGGTTGCACGGGCAAAAACAGCGGGCCCGCCGGCTGGCTGACGATCGGCCGAAATGTGCTGCTCCTCGCGGGGACGGCGCTCTCGGTCTATCTGCCTCGCTGCATGGCATGCTGCTCCTCCCGTCGGACGGAGCCCGTGGATGAGGCTTCGCCAAGTGTCGAGCCGGCGTAAGCCCAGCGGGATTGTCTCAAATCTCCTTGAGGAACGCCGGCCTCTTTGCACTTCCATGTCCACCCAGTCGCCGTGCGAAGCCTTGAGTCGCGGATGCATCGATAGAATTCTGAATAAACTTTGGGTCGCAAATGGCGGATTCCGTTCAGC